>NZ_JBFAKW010000034.1:0-77704 GCF_040655955.1 Streptomyces sp. NPDC050263
CTCGTACTGGACGTACTTGGGCTTTCGGCCGGTGCGGCGAGAGTGCGTGCCGGGCGTCGCGACGGGGCGAACGTTGCCTGCCGCGGCACTAGCCGACCCCTCGGGAGCCTGCGGCGGTCAACTGACCCTCTCCGCCTTGTGCTTGGCCGCCTTCAGGCGGACCTCGGCGGGCAGTGCCTCCAGGGCCGCCGAGTTCCTGGCGTGCGTCAGGGCCTGTGAGGTGAGCTCGTCGAGGACGGTCGCCGGGTCCACGTGGGGTTCCAGCAGAAGCCGCACCCGTGCCTGCGGCGCCTCCCGCCGGCCCGTCAGCGCCACGTGCGCGTGGGCGACGCCGTCCGCACGGCCCGCCTCGCCCGTGAGCACGCCCTCCAGGGCACGGCCCCGCAGCAGGGCTCCCGCGCCGTCGCCCGTGTCGACGAGGACCTCGCCGAGCCGACGGCGGCGCAGGACCGCCGTCAGCCACCACAGGGCGAGCAGGACGAGCAGGGCCAGGGCGGCGATGACCGTCGGCCACCACCAGGCCTCGTCGCGCCAGCGGGTGCGTTCGGCGGTGCTGAGCAGGACGTCGTGGCGGCCGTCGTGGATCCACCAGGACGGCGGCGGGGCCCCCAGGCCCACGGCCAGCACCGCGCCCCCGACGGCCAGCAGCACCAGTCCGACGACGCCGACGAGCACACGGTTCACGGTCGCGGACATCGCGCTCACCCCTTCTTCCCGGGTCGCCGCACATGGATCGAGAGCGCGAGCGGCCGGGTCAGGCCCAGGCCGCGGACCGCGTCGGTGAGGACGGCGTCCAGGTCGGCGCGCACGTCGTCCAGGCCGCGGAAGTGGCAGACCGCGCGGACGTCGGCCTTCCGGCGGCCGGCGCGGACCCGTACCGACTGCACGCCGGCGACCTCCATGGCCCGGTCGCGCAGCACCAGCGCGGCGGCGGCCCGCTGGAGCCCGGCGCGGACGTCGGGCTGCGGACGGTTCATCGGCAGGACGTCCCTGAGTCCCGGGGTGACCGCCAGGAGGATCAGCCACGCGCCGAGGACGGCCGCGACCCCCGCGCCGACCAGCACCCAGATGTCGTCGAGGGGGCGCTCGGCGAGCTGCCGGGCGAGGTCGCGCCGCCAGGCCATGGCGTCCCGGTCGGCGCGGACGGCGGCGACGTCGTAGAGGAAGCCGCCCGCGACGACCAGCAGCGCCACCGCGACGATGCCGGCCGGCACGCGGCGCGCCGACCAGAAGCGGTGGCCCGCGGGCCCGCCCCGACCGGGGTGGTCGTCCTGTGCCGGTGTCTCCTTCTCCAGAACGGGCACCGTGCCGCTGCCCTGCAAGCTTCCGGGCTCGCTCATCGCGTCCTCCCGTGTGCTGTGCCGGGGGCCGATGTCAGGTGCAGCCGTTCGACCTGGACGGCGACCTCCGGAACCTCCATTCCCACCAACGCGCCTACCCGCTCGGTGACATGACGACGCACCTCTCGGCATCGGGCGCCGATGTCGGTCGGGTAGTCGAGCTCGAGATGGACTCTGACGTGCGCGGCGTCGACGGGAGTACCGCCGCTCGAACGCGGCGAGGAGTGCGGGCGGACGACGACGGTGGCGTGCGGGCGCCCCACGTCGGGCGGCAGCGGGCCGACCGCCTCGCGTGCCGCCTGGGCGGCGATCTTCGCCACGACCCGGTCGGCGATGCGGGTCGCGCCGCGTTGCCCCGGCGGGACGACGGCGGAGCCTGCGCCGACGGCGTCGCCCTCCCTGCCGCCCCCGGTCACCGACGTCACCTACCTCACCGGCGCCGGTCGTCGCGGGTGCGGAAGAAGTCGCCGAGTTCCAGGTCCCCCTCCAGGAACCGGCCGACGACGAACCCGATGGCGCCCAGTGCCGCCACCAACAGGAAGGCCCCGAACCCGCCGAAGTACCCGGCGAAGCCCAGTGCCATGCCGGCGATCATGCCGACGACAGCCATGCTCAAGGTGCTCTCCCCTACGTGTGTCTCACTGGATCCGGGGCTCCGGCTCCTCGTCCTCTTCGTCGGGCAGTTTGACGTCGCTCACCGCGATGTTGACCTCGACGACCTCCAGGCCCGTCATCCGTTCCACGGCCGCGATCACGTTCTCCCGCACGGCCTGGGCGACCTCGGCGATGGCCACGCCGTAGTCGACGACGATCTCCAGGTCGAGCGCGGTCTGCACCTCGCCGACCTCGGCCTTCACCCCTCGGGTCACGGACTTCGAGCCGCCCGGCACCCGGTCGCGCACGGCGCCGAAGGTGCGGCTGAACCCGCTGCCCATCGCGTGGACGCCGAGCACGTCCCGGGCCGCGAGGCCTGCGATCTTCTCCACGACCCCGTCGGCGATGGTGGTCCGCCCACGGGTCGCCGGGGCCCCGCCGCCGCGTTTCACGGTCTTGCGGGTGTGTAGCGGCTCGGCGCCGCCTTCGGGGGTCTGCGTCCGGTTCTGTTCCGCCTGATCGGTCATTGCCGTAGGTCCTCACATCCGGTTCGGCTCTCGTCCCTTCGACCACGGTAAGCGCGGTTGCCCGACCGCGCTCAGGTGATGCGGCAGGCTGGAGCAATGACGGCGGACGGATGGACGAGCGCGGTACGGCACCAGCTGGGCCTCGGCAGGCTGCTCCCACTGGGCGGGCCTCGGGACGGCGCGTGGATCACGGAGGCGGCGGCGGAGGCGGTGCTGCGACGGGCGGTGCGGACGGTGCCGGGCGTGCGGCTGGGGACGCTGCGGCTGGGGCCGGCGGATCCGGAGGCGGAGTTCGAGTCCGTCGTGCCGGCTCCGCCGAGCGGGCTGGCGCCGGGGCCGTTGCGGATGACGGCGGAATGCGCGGCCGGCCCGTCCGAGCCACTGCCGGCGGCGGCCTCCCGGCTACGGGACGCGCTGGCGGCGGCTGCGGCGGACCGGCTGGGGCTGGCGGTGTCGGAGGTGGACCTGAGGGTGACGGCCCTCCTGGACGAGAACCCGGAGCCGGACCCCGAACAGTCCCCCGGCCCGGTGCCGGCCGGGCCCGGCCTGACCGGCGACGAGTCCCTCGCGGCCGCGGCGGCCCTGTCCGTGCCGGGCGTGACGGGCACGAGCGGCGTCCTCGGCCGGGCCGTCCGCATCGAGGAGCACCAGGACACCACCGCGGCCACGGCAGCCCTGCCCCACCGCCACGCGCGCGTGGAGATCACGGCCGCAGCGGACCGCCGCACCCTGGACGTGACCCACGCGGTCCGCACAGCGGTCGCGGACGCACTGCCGGACCACCCGACGGTCGCGGTACTGGTGACGGCGGTGGGCTGAGGGCGGTGGGCCGTCAGTGGTCGGTGGGCCGCGGTTCGATCGGACGCGGTTCGGTCGGGGTCTACTCGCCGAGGCCGGCCAGGGCGCGCAGACGGCGGGCCTGGGCCGCTCGTTCGGCGGCGCGCTGGTCGTCGTAGGTGCGGTCGGCGGCGCCGCGCAGGAGGGCCTTCGTCTCGATGACGGCCTCGCGGGGCGCGGCCAGGACAGCCGCGGCCAGCTCGCGCGTGGCCGCGTCGAGTTCCGGCGCGGGCACGGCGAGGTTGGCGAGCCCGGTGCTGACCGCTTCCTCGGCGTGCACGAACCGGCCGGTCAGGCAGATCTCGACCGCGCGGCCGTAGCCGACCAGCGAGACGAGGGGATGCGTGCCCGTCAGGTCCGGTACGAGGCCGAGGCTGGTCTCGCGCATCGCGAACTGCACGTCGTCGGCGACGACGCGCAGGTCACAGGCTAGGGCCAGCTGGAAGCCCGCGCCGATGGCATGGCCCTGAACAGCGGCGATGGACACGACGTCGGTGCGCCGCCACCAGGTGAAGCCCTCCTGGAACTCCGCGATGGCGGCGTCGAGTTCGGCGTCGCCACTGCCTGCGAGATCGATGAAGGACCGCTCGCCCTCGATCCCCTCGGGCGTGAACATCTGCCGGTCGAGCCCCGCGGAGAAGGACTTGCCCTCGCCGCGCAGCACCACCACGCGGACGGAGCCCGGCACCAGCCGCCCGGCTTCGGCGAGCGCCCGCCACATCGCGGGGCTCTGCGCATTGCGCTTGGCCGGGTTGGCCAGCGTCACCGTGGCGAGCGCGTCGTCGACGGTGAGCCGTACGCCGTCCTTGTCGAGCAGGGGAACGAGTTCCTGGTCGGGCGTGGCCATGGGGCGCCTCCGATGGGTGCGGTCAGCTAGCGGTCAGCTAAGTGACTGCACAGTAACCACCCGGCCGATCGGAAGAACGACCGGGTGGCCACCATCGAAACCGGCGGGCCGCCCGGGGGTCAGGACGAGGCAGCCTTCTTGCCTCGCGTCGCCCCGCCACGCCCACGGAGCGTGACGCCCGACTCGCTGAGCATCCGGTGCACGAAGCCATACGAGCGGCCGGTCTCCTCGGCCAGCGCCCGGATGCTCGCACCGGAGTCGTACTTCTTCTTCAGGTCTGCCGCGAGCTTGTCGCGCGCGGCGCCGGTTACCCGGCTGCCCTTCTTCAGAGTCTCGGCCACCCGTGCCTCCTCATGGGAAGTGCGCTCTGGTCCCCTCATGATCACCCCTCCGGGGCTCGATGGCCACCCATTCGGCAAGGTCCGTGCGACAGGGTTTTGACGACAGGAGCGCGTACTCACAAGTGGAATCTGTGATTCCACCCAGTGGCGTTCGTGGGGCCGAACGGGTTGTTCCGAGAAGTAGCAGGTCAGAGACGCGCGACGGCCGATCCCTTGTCGACAAAGGGATCGGCCGAGAAATCGATGTAGGACACACCTCGATACGAGGAGATCTCACACAGATGATGGATCACCGGTAGGCCGAATGATCCAGACGAATGATCCAACACCGTGGATCACGCATTCGATCAGGCCAGAGCGACCAGATCCGCGTAGTCGGAACCCCACAGATCCTCGACTCCGTCGGGCAGCAGGATGATCCGCTCGGGCTGTAGCGCCTCCACCGCGCCCTCGTCGTGGGTGACGAGGACGACCGCGCCCTTGTAGGTGCGCAGCGCGCCGAGGATCTCCTCGCGGCTGGCCGGGTCGAGGTTGTTGGTGGGCTCGTCCAGCAGCAGCACGTTGGCCGAGGAGACCACCAGGGTGGCGAGGGCCAGCCGCGTCTTCTCGCCGCCGGACAGGACGCCGGCGGGCTTGTCGACGTCGTCGCCGGAGAACAGGAACGAGCCGAGCGTCTTGCGGACCTCGACCAGGTCCAGGTCGGGGGCGGCGGAGCGCATGTTCTCCAGGACCGTGCGCTCCGGGTCGAGGGTCTCGTGCTCCTGCGCGTAGTAGCCGAGCTTGAGGCCGTGACCGGGGACGACCTCGCCGGTGTCGGGCGTCTCCACCCCGCCGAGCAGCCGCAGCAGGGTCGTCTTGCCGGCGCCGTTGAGGCCGAGGATGACGACCCGGGAGCCCTTGTCGATGGCCAGGTCGACGTCGGTGAAGATCTCCAGCGAGCCGTACGACTTCGACAGGCCTTCGGCCATCAGGGGCGTCTTGCCGCAGGGCGAGGGCTCGGGGAAGCGGAGCTTGGCGACCTTGTCGGCCTGCCGGACCGCCTCCAGGCCGGAGAGCAGCTTGTCCGCGCGGCGGGCCATGTTCTGCGCGGCGACCGTCTTGGTGGCCTTGGCGCGCATCTTGTCGGCCTGCGAGTGCAGCGCGGCGGCCTTCTTCTCGGCGTTCTGCCGCTCGCGCTTGCGGCGCTTCTCGTCGGCCTCGCGCTGCTGCTGGTAGAGCTTCCAGCCCATGTTGTAGACGTCGATCTGGGAGCGGTTGGCGTCCAGGTAGAACACCTTGTTGACGACCGTCTCGACCAGGTCGACGTCGTGGCTGATGACGATGAAGCCGCCGCGGTAGGTCTTGAGGTAGTCGCGCAGCCAGACGATCGAGTCGGCGTCGAGGTGGTTCGTCGGCTCGTCGAGGAGAAGCGTGTCCGCGTCGGAGAACAGGATGCGGGCGAGCTCCACGCGGCGGCGCTGACCGCCGGACAGGGTGTGCAGCGGCTGGCCGAGCACGCGGTCGGGCAGGTTGAGCGCGGCGGCGATGGTGGCGGCCTCGGCCTCGGCGGCGTACCCGCCCTTGGTGAGGAACTCCGTCTCCTGGCGCTCGTACTGGCGCATCGCCTTGTCGCGGGTGGCGCCGCTGCCGTTGGCGATCCGCTGTTCGTTCTCGCGCATCTTGCGGATGAGGGTGTCCAGCCCGCGCGCGGAGAGGATGCGGTCGCGGGCGAGGGTGTCGAGGTCGCCGGTGCGCGGGTCCTGGGGGAGGTAGCCGACCTCGCCGGAGCGGGTGACGGCGCCGCCCGCGGGGATGCCCTCGCCGGCCAGGACCTTGGTCAGGGTGGTCTTGCCGGCGCCGTTGCGCCCGACCAGACCGATCCGGTCGCCCTTGGCCACCCGGAAGGAGGCGTTCTCGATGAGGATGCGGGCACCGGCGCGCAGCTCGATGCCGGAGGCGGAGATCACGGACAGACTCCAGTGCGATGGGGGTCCCCCGATTCGAACGGAGTCGAGAACTGGGGGAGTTGGCGGGATGGGCGGCTGAGGACGTTCCCGCCGTCTAATGCGCGAGGAGAATGGCCATGACGCCAGTCTAACGGGACCGTGCAAGGACTTTTTTCGGTTCACGCGTTCGATCACGGTCGCCGGGTCGTTGTCAGTGGTGACTGCCAGACTGGGCGACGGACGACAGATGCGGCATGGGTCACAAGGGAGTGATCGGCATGGCAGGCACGAACAGCGGGCGTCCCAGCATCTACCCGACGGTGTTGTACGCCGACGCGAAGGCGGCGATCCGGCAGCTCACGGAGGCCCTGGGGTTCACCGAGCTGTCCGTGTACGAGGGAGAGGACGGCTCGGTCGTGCACGCCGAGCTGGTGCAGGGCAACGGCGCGGTGATGCTCGGCTCGAAGGGCACCGGCAGCGTCTTCGACACGGCGATGAAGGCCGCGGGCACGACCGGGGTGTACGTCGTGGTGGACGACGTGGACGCACACCACCGGCGGGCCGTGGAGCACGGCGCGGAGATCCTGATGCCCCCGACCGACCAGGACTACGGCTCCCGGGACTACCTGGCCCGGGACATCGAGGGCAACCTGTGGAGTTTCGGCACGTACGCGCCGGAGATACAGGGCTGAGAGCCCCGTCGGGGCTCTCCGGCTCCGGCTCCGACCGGCGGTCAGCTGCCTCCGGTGTGCACCTGGAAGGCGGCCCGGCGGACGGCCTTGGCCAGCGCCGGGTCGGGGTGCGCGGCGGCGAGCGCCACCAGCACCTGCACGGTCCGCGGATGCCCGACGGCACGCACCTCCGTGAGCAGGGCGGGCACGGTCGGCTGCAGCGCGGACTCCAGGTGCCGTACGAGCATCGGCGCCTCGCCGTGGTCGGCGACGGCCGCGGCCGTGTCGACCCACAGCCAGGTGGCCTCCTCGCGGGTGAGCACCTCGTGGGCGTCCTCCGGGTCCACGCCGTCGTGCTCGGCGAGCCACAGCAACGCGTACGGCCGCAGGGCCGGCTCGTCGACGACCGCGCGGACGTCGGGCTCGGCGGGGGCGCCGACGACGCGCAGCGCCTCGAAGGCGAGGCCGCGCAGCAGGGCGTCGTCCCCGCGGGCCGCGAACAGCAGCTCGCCCACGGCGCTGCCCACGGTCCGGGCGGCGAGCCAGGCGCGGTACTCGGCGCGGGCCGCGTTCGGACGGAGCTGGGCGCAGCCGCGGAGCATGCCCTCGGCCGACTGCTCGATGTTGCCGGCGGGGCTCTGCGCGGCGACGCAGATCTGCTCCAGCTTGACCCACACCGCCCAGCTGCCGAGCGGGGTGAGCGTGGCCTGTCCGGTGCCGCAGGTGAGGGCGCCCACCGAGGCGAGGGCGTGCAGGGCCCAGTCCAGGAGGGGGGCGAGTTCGGCGTCCTGCGCGGGCTCCGCGGGGTCGGCCTCGGCGACCGGGACCGCGGCGAGCGGGGTCGCGGCTTCGGACCCGGCGCCGTAGGGCACCTCGCAGCGCTCGGTGCGCAGTTCGGTGACGCGCTGGCGCAGCAGGTCCAGGAGCTGTTCCACGGGCACGGGCCCGGCGGACAGCTGGAGGAAGGAGAGCACCTGAGGCATGGCCGAGACGACCTCGGCGACCGCGGCGGGCTCCTGGTCCCCGGGTTCCGGGGAGGCGAGCGACCAGGCGTCGAACAGGGCGACCCAGCCGCGCAGGACGGCGCTGTCGTCCCGGTCCCAGGCGCGCAGCCGCCAGCCGGGGCGGGCGCTGTCGCCGTGCACCTCGACGAGACCCGCGAGGCGGGCGGTGTCCCAGTCGGCGCGGATCCGATCCGTGGTCAGACCCAGATCACTGGCCGCCCGTTCGGCGGTCGTCTCGGAGAGCGTGGCCTTGCCGTCGGTGGTCGCGGCGTCTCGGCCGGGGCCGAGGGCGTTGTCGGCCCAGCGGGCGACACGGGCCGCGGCGGCCAGTCCGGAGCGTGCCATTCTGGCCAGCTCAGCGGGGGCCGGGGTGCCCTCCGGCGGGCGGGGTGCGGGGCGGCGCGGGCGCCGCTCGTTCACAGCTGAGGGGGCGGCGGCCAGGGGTCGCGGGCGGACGAGTCGAAGCCTGGAGTCGCGCGGGATACGGGACGTCACGGGTGCAGTCTTCCGGTTGACGGTCCGAAAACCCAAACGGAATGTCACCGCGGGCTACGGGACTGGCCAACGCACGGGGTTCGGCGAGGGCCCAAGAGGCGTCTTCAGGCCAGTGGTACGGCGTTAAACGGAACTGCCGGGACCGCTCCGGGCGCGTCGGTCACGGGCTCACATGAGCGGTCACAGCGGGGGCGCGACGGAGGTCGCATCGGGGGTCACATCAGTGGGGTGAGGAAGCGGCGGAGGGCCTCCTCGTAGGCCTCGGGGTCGGCGTTCCACATGGCGCCGTGCGGGGCGTGCGGCACGGGGTGGAGGGCGACCAGGTCGGGGCGGCGGTCGGCGAGGCGACGGGAGACCCGCCAGGGGGCGACCGTGTCGTCGGGGCCGTGCAGGATCAGGGTCGGGACCCTCAGCCGGGCCGGATCGGCGGCCGCGTCGCCGAGGTCGCCGGAGCCGTCGGCGGCGCGGGAGCCGCCGTAGGTGCCGCGCAGGCCGGTGCGGCCCTCGGCGGCGCGGACGGCGAGCGGCAGCAGGACGCCGGGAGTGCGCCGGGCGGCGGCGAGGGCCCGCAGCGTGGTCCTCCAGTCGAGGACCGGGGAGTCCAGCACGAGCCCCGCGACGAGGTCGCGCAGGCCCGAGTCGGCGGCGGCGCGCAGCGCCATCGTCGCGCCGGTGGACCAGCCGAGCAGGACGATGCGTTCGGCGCCGTAGCGCACGGCGTACCGCATCGCCGCGTCCAGGTCGCGCCACTCGGTCTCGCCGAGGTGGTTCAGACCGTCCGGGGACCGGGGTGCGCCGAGGTCGCCGCGGTAGGCGAGGGCGAGCACGGGGAAGCGGCGGCGGTGCAGGAACGCCATGACGTTCAGTGAGTGCTCCCGGGTGGTGCCCAGGCCGTGCACGGCGATCACCCAGGTGCGCCGGGCGCCGGGGACGAACCAGGCGGGCAGGTTGCCCAGCTCGCCCGGGATGTCGATGTCGGCGTGGTCGAGGCCGAGGGCGCTGCCGGGGTCGCCGACGTGCAGGTTCGGGGTGAACCAGACCGCGTCCCGGGGGTTCAGGGCGCCGTGGGTGACGCGCTCCAGGCGGCGTACGACGGTGTCGGCGGAGTGCGGGGCGGTGGGCAGGACGGCGCCGACGACCGCGTGGGAGCCGTTGCCGGAGAGGCCGTAGGTGCCGGGGCGCAGGGCGGCCAGATGCCGGGTGAGGGTGATCTGGCCGGCGGCCGTGCCGTGCACGGTGAGCCGGGGTTCGGTGGGCAGCGGCCGGCCGGCCGGCGCCTTCAGCGCGGCGTCGCTGGCGAACCGGCCGACGGCGACACTGGCCGCGCCGGCGGCCAGGGCTGCGGTGACGGCGGCGGCGGTCGCTCTGACAGTGCGCACGCGTCCAGTGTCCTGGCCATCCCCGCGACCGGCCAGTGGTGCGGTCGGCGCGGGTGACAGGGGCCTGGCACGCGGGCTTGCGCGGGGGGCGTACGGGGGCTTGTACGGAGTCCTGGGGGGAGAAGGGTCAGGGCCGCTGCCCGTACCCCCGGAGCCGCTCCCCCGCCCGCGCCACCTGTTCCTCCGTCAGGAGCGTGGGATTGCGGCCGGGCAGCGACGAGGCCGTCAGCCACAGACGGCACATCCACTCCAGTTGGGCCGTGCGGTCATAGGCCTGGTCGAGGGTGGTGCCGTAGGTGAGGGTGCCGTGGTTCTGCAGCAGGCAGCCGGTGCGGTCCGCAAGGGCCCGGAGCATGTTCTCGGCCAACTCCTCGGTGCCGTACGTCGCGTAGGGGGCGACCCGGACGGGTCCGCCGAGCGCGGCCGTCATGTAGTGGATTCGGGGAAGCTCCGTGACGAGGGTCGAGACGGCCGTGGCGTGCACGGCGTGGGTGTGGACGACCGCCCCGGCGTCGGCGCCTCGGTAGACGGCGAGATGCATGGGCAGTTCGCTGGTCGGGACCAGGCCGCCGAGCACCTGACGGCCGGTGAGGTCGACGCCGGTGACGTCGTCCGGGGTGAGCCGGTCGTAGGGCACGCCCGACGGGGTGACCAGCACGGTGTCGCCGACGCGCACGGAGACGTTGCCGGAGGTGCCGACGACCAGTCCGTCGGTCACGGTGCGGCGGGCCGTCGTCACGAGCGCCTCCCAGGCGCGGGCCTCCTCGGGGATCGCGCGCCTCCCCCGCCGCTCCGCCCCACCCTGTGCGCCGTCCCCGGAGTCCGGGGCGTCCCCCTGCTCGCGTCGCTGCTCAGACATGCCGCGATCCTCCCCTTGACGTGATGTGGCCGGAGATCGACGAACATCCACCGATATTCGCGGATCTTCCCCTAACCTCTGGTTCGTTTTCGTTTCGTGCACGCCGCCGTTCCGGGGGAATCATGGCTCGCGCCCACGCTCCATCGTCCACGCCGTCCACGCCGTCCACGCCGTCCCGGTGTCGCCGCGGCCTCGCGCGGGCGGCCTGCGCCGTGGCGCTCGCCGCCGCGGGGACCTCGCTCGCCCAGGCGCCCGCCCGCGCGGCGGAGCAGCCGAGGGGGCATGACGTCTCGTCCCACCAGAAGACCGTCGACTGGGAGAAGGCGAAGGCCGCGGGGGCGGGGTTCGTCTACGTCAAGGCGACCGAGTCCATGTCCTACCGCAACCCCTACTTCGAGGCGCAGTACGAGGGCGCCGGCTCGGTCGGACTGCTGCGCGGCGCCTACCACTTCGCGCTGCCGGACAAGGGCTCGGGCAAGGCGCAGGCCGCGCACTTCGTGGGCAACGGCGGCGGCTGGAGCGCGGACGGCCGGACGCTGCCGCCCGCCCTCGACATCGAGTACAACCCGTACGGAGGCTCGAACAAGTGCTACGGCCTGACCCAGGCCGAGACGGTCGCCTGGATCAGGGCCTTCAGCGACGAGGTGCGGCGGCTCACCGGCCGTCGCCCGGTGATCTACACGACGACCCACTGGTGGAATCTCTGCACGGGCGGCAGCAGCGCATTCGCCGCGGATCACGCCCTGTGGATCGCCCGTTACCGGTCCGCCGACGCGGGGGCCCTGCCGGCCGGATGGTCGGCGTGGACCTTCTGGCAGTACGCCGACAGCGGCAGCCTTCCGGGTGACCAGAATCTCTTCAACGGCTCCGCGGACCGGCTCCAGAGGCTCGCCGAGGGGGACTAGGTCCAAAAGCAGTCCCTCAAGACATCACGAAGCCCCCTTCAGTTCATCTTCCGTTCATCCAGGTTACCTACGTTCAACCGGCCGATTACTTCGAACGATTGCCTGGGTAAATGGAAAGCTTCTCGCTGATCCTCGCGATTGTGGTGATAACCGCACTCGCGTTCGATTTTACGAACGGTTTCCACGACACAGCCAACGCGATGGCCACGACCATCTCGACCGGCGCCCTCAGACCCAAGGTCGCGGTGGCCATGTCCGCCGTGCTCAATCTCGTCGGCGCGTTCCTCTCCGTGGAGGTCGCCAACACGATCTCCAAGGGACTCGTCGACGAGACCGGCATCCGGCCCGAGGTCATCTTCGCCGCACTCGTCGGCGCCATCCTCTGGAACCTGCTGACCTGGCTGGTGGGCCTGCCCTCCAGCTCGTCCCACGCCCTCATGGGCGGCCTGATCGGCGCCACCATCGCCTCGGCCGGCATGGGCGCGGTGCACGGGGACGCCCTGGTCACCAAGGTCCTGATCCCGGCGATCGCGGCCCCGATCGTCGCGGGCATGGCAGCGATGCTGGCGACCCGCCTCTCCTACACCCTCGGCAAGAAGGCCGACGGCAAGGCCGCGGCGAAGGGCTACCGCGCCGGCCAGATCGCCTCGGCCGGCCTGGTCTCGCTCGCCCACGGCACGAACGACGCGCAGAAGACGATGGGCATCATCACCCTCGCCCTCGTCGCCGGCGGCGCCGTGGCCCCCGACTCCGACCCGCCCACCTGGGTCATCCTCTCCGCGGGCCTGGCCATCGCGCTCGGCACCTACCTCGGCGGCTGGCGCATCATCCGCACCATGGGCAAGGGCCTCACCGACCTTCAGCCGCAGCAGGGCTTCGCCGCCCAGACCAGCGCGGCCACGGTCATCCTGGCCTCCTCCCACCTCGGCTTCTCCCTCTCCACCACGCACTCGGTGTCGGGTTCGGTGATGGGCGCGGGCCTCGGCCGCAAGGGCGGAGTGGTCCGCTGGTCGACAGCGACCCGCATGTTCGTCGCATGGGGCCTGACGCTGCCGGCGGCGGCGCTGGTGGGCGCGCTGGCCGAGTCGGTCACGGACCTGGGCGACTGGGGCACGGCGGTCGTCGCCGTCTTCCTCGTCGCCTCCAGCGCGGCGATCTGGAAGATCTCGCGGCGCGAGGTCGTGGACGCGTCGAACGTCAACGGGACGGAGGAGCCGGCGACGGTCCCGCCGATGCCGGTCACCGACAACCTGACGGCCACCATCCCGTCCCCGGCGGCTGCCGCCGCGGCCGCCGAGCCCACCGCCCCGGCCGTCTGAGCCCGCGCACCCGGTACGAAGGAAGAGAACCAGCATGAAGATCGACTGGGCAGCCCTGGGCTCCGTCTTCGGCGTCAGCCTCGTGGTCACGGTGGGCCTGGTGACCCTGTTCACCCTGGGCATCATGGGCCTGTCACGCCAGGAACGAGCGACGGCGGAGGGCGGCTCGGCCACCCTCGCGGTGACGGGCGCGTACGCGTGCTTCGCGGCCTGCGCGGCGGCGGTGGCTTATGGGATCTCGCTGATCGTGGTCTGACCTCGCCCGACGCGTCCCCCGCCCCCGTAGCCTCACCGTCCGCCCTGCCGGCATCCTCTACACGAGGTCCTGGCAGGGCGGACTCGTTCCCACGGCGAGCGCCTTGCGCAGGGACCCCCACACCTGCGGATCCAGCCGGGGCATCAGCTTGCACACGTCGGCGGCGTCGGCCTGCCCGGTGAGCTGGCCGAGGTCGTAGGTGACGCGGCCCAGCGCCGTCTCACCGTGGAGCAGACGGCCGTCGAAGACCCACCTCACGACGTCTGCCGCGAACAACGGAACAGGCTCGCCACCGTCGTCCCTGCGCAACTGCTGCTCGCCGTCGGCGGTGGAGAGCACGAGGAGACCCCGCTCGTCGTAGGCGTCCACCAGATCGACGTCGTCGGCGAGGAGTTCGGCGTGATCCCGGCCGATCCGCCACACGTAGACGCCTGCCCCGGTCGCCACCGCGACGGCGCGTCCGTCGGACCGGAACAGCGCCAGTCGCCGTGCCGCCTCGTAGTCCTCGGCGTCCGAGACGGGGCTGAGGATCTCTTCGTCGATCTTCCCGGTCGTGCCGTCGGCCCGCAGTTCCCACCGTTCGGCGGCTCCGTCGGCGCGCACCACGAGAAACTGCCCCGGATGGCCCGGGCGCCCCACCGCCGTGAGGCACGCACGGTCGCTCATCGCCGACGTCGTCCAGGCGCATCCCACGCCGTCCAGACGTTGGACGCGGCCCGTCGCACCCTCCAGCCGGGACAGGCCCTTGCCGTCGAGCAGCAGGAAGTCACTGGTCCCGAAGCGGCGCACGGACGTGATCTTCATGTCGCTTCCGGAAGCCGGGGCGTCGCTTCCCGGCGGCGACGACTTCCCGTTCCTGGCCGTGAACGCGTCCGCAGCTTTTCCCGCCAGACGAGGAACTCTCGCGAGTCGTCGAGCCATCGACGCAGGACCGACCACTGCCGCACCAGCGCCTCGTGGGCCAGGGCCACCGTCTCCCGGCCGGAGCTGTCGCGGGTGATGACCAGCAGCCGGGTCGCCGCCAACGCCTGTGCGGCGGTGCGGAGTTCGGGCGGCAGCTGGTCGAAGGCACGGGCGACCCGGGCGTACTCCTTGCCCTTGACCGGGCGGGCCAGCTGCTCGAAGAGGCGGCGGGCCACGTGTTCGTCGGGGCCGCCCGGCGCCTTGCAGACCTGGGTCAGCTGCTGGTCGGCGTAGCGGGACAGAGCGCCTTCGACGCCGCCGATCTCCCGGTACGCGGCATGGGTGAGACGGCCGTGCTCCTGGCGTTCCCAGAGCTCCGCCAGGGCGAACTCGACCAGGGGCAGGGCTCCCGGTTCGTCGCCCGCGTCGCCGACGATCAGCTCGGCCAGACCGGGCTGGAACTGCACGCCGGGGATCGCGTCGACCGGTCGGCGCACCACCTCGTCCAGTTGGGCCGGGGTCATCGGAGCGATCATCTGGACGGTGCCGCTCAGTTCCTCCGCCCGGCCGCCCGCGACGAGTTCCTCCAGGGAGGCCGAGCGCAGGGTGGCCAGGACGCGCAGGCGGCGGCCCGTCGGATGGGCGGCGCGGGTCATCGGGAGGAGGACGTCCAGGAGGGCGCGGGCGTCGGCGGGGCGGGCCCCCACGGTCTCCTCGAACTGGTCGAGCAGGACGACGTGTCCCCGGGGTCCTGCCTCTTTGAGGATGCGGGCGGCCAGCAGGACCGCCGTCTCCGTGCGGTCCGTCGTGCCGCGCAGTTCCCCGGCCAGATCCCGGGCCGCCGGGAACTGCTCGCCGAGCGCCTCCGCGAGCGTGCGCACCGGGTCGGTGTCCGGCTGACCCGTGAAGTCCGTGACCGTGTGGCCCGTGGAGCGCAGCAGCGGCACCACCCCGGCCCGCACCAGCGACGACTTCCCGACCCCGGACGCCCCCGCCACCGGGACGAAGGGGTGGGTGCGGAGGGCCTCGGCGATCCGTTCGCTGTCCGCCCGGCGGGCGAAGAACACCGCCGCGTCCTCCTCGCGGAACGCCTCCAGGCCCCGGAAAGGCGACGGGCGCAGGCTCGGGTCCAGGCCCAGGAGGAGGGCCGCCGGGATCAGGTACGCCGTTGTCGCGCCGGTGCCTGTCTCCGCCGCCACCGTCATGCCGACCACCGCGCCCTGGTCGGTGTCCCAGACCGGGCCGCCGCTGAAGCCTCGGCCGATGGGCGGGGTGCCGGAGGCGGGGCGGGCCTCCATCGACGTCCAGCCCTTGCCCACCGGGGCGCGGAGGCGGCCGTCGACCCAGACGCCGTGGTCGTCGGTGTGCAGTGGGAAGCCCAGGACTCGGAAAGCGTGGTCCCAGACGGCTGTGCCGCCGGCGAAGCGGACGGGGGCGGTGCCGAGGGCCGCCTCCTCCAGCGACAGCAGCGCCATGTCGCCTCCGCCGTCCGCACGGACCGGGCTCCAGCGGGTGACCGTCGCCCGCAGGCGCGCGGAAGGCCGCGTCAACAGAGGGAAGTCGACCGTCACCGGGGCGGCGGGGGCCGACGTGTCCGTCTCTGCCGTGCCCAGGGCGCTCGCCACCACGTGTGCGCAGGTGCACAGCGTCCGCTCCGCGATCAGAAAGCCCGAGCCCGTCACCCGGCCGTCCGCGCCCCAGAAGCGGGCGACGGCGTTCGGGAGTTCGTCGTCAGGCGTCGCTGCCACTGTCACCGTCACGCTGTCCGGGGAGTGCGCTCTCGTCCCGGTTCGTCCACTCCATGCTCACCGTGAAGTGCGCCTCCGTGGAGCCCCGCGCCACCACCACACCCGCCTCCGCGCTCAGCGTGATGCCGAATTCGACCGTGACGGAACCGGGCGGTTTCGCCAGACCTCGGGCGCCCTCCAGGACCGCTCCCAGCGCGGGGCGCACCCGGGCCAGTGCCTGTTGGAGGGTTTCCGCGGCTCCCGCCACCGCGCCGCCGCCCCGGGAGACCCGTTGCACTCCGGCCGGGCCCTCGCCGGACACCTCCAGCAGCACGATCTGCCCGTCGTCCAGCAGCATTTCGCCCACGTAGGCCACTTCGGGTCCCCTCCCTGGTCCGTGGCGCCCTTTGCCGGGCGTACGTGACATTGCAGGCTCCGCGCTCCGCGATCTCAAGCCGGTCCCGCGAGGTCCGCCCGCAAGAGGGGTTTTCCGCCGGGAGCCGGGCGCGAGGGGCGGTCGTCGTGGTAGCCGTCGCAGCAGCTGTGTGGGGTTCTGCACACTCTCCCCTTGCAGGTCAACGGCAAGTTGACGGCCGTTCCGGGCCCGTGGTGGACTGCCGGAGCCATCTACGACGGCAGGAGAGGAAGCCGGTGTGAATCCGGCGCGGTCCCGCCACTGTCACCGGGGTAGTAAGCCCCGGGAGCCAGGAACTCTCACCGTCGGTCTAGTCGAACCAGGGCGCGGACACCCTGAGTGAGGACAAATCGCCATGCGCGCTCGGCCGTTGAGGTACCGCATCAGGTCGCTGCCCGACCCCACGGCCGGCTGAGCCCGTGCGTGCCGATCGCGTCTTCGCGTACGGCGCCGCCGCCGGCCTCCTCGGTGATCTGCTGCTCGGCGATCCCCGCCGGGGGCATCCGGTCGCCGCGTTCGGGCGGGCCGCGGGTGCGGTGGAGCGGGTGTTGTGGCGGGACCATCGGGGGTGGGGCGCCCTGCACACCCTCGTGTGCGCCGGGAGCGCCGTCGCGCTGGGGGCTGTCGCCGACACCTGCGTACGTCGCTCCCCCGCCGTCTCCGTGGTCCTCACCTCCGCCGCCACCTGGGCCGTCGTCGGGGGCTCCTCGCTCGTGCGCGAGGCGCGGGGCATCGGGCGGGCCCTCGAAGCGGGGGACGTCGAGGCCGCTCGGGAGCGGCTGCCGCATCTGTGCGGGCGGGATCCGCAGGCGCTGGATGCGGACGGGATCGCCCGGGCTGTCGTGGAGTCCGTTGCCGAGAACACCTCCGACGCCGTCGTCGGGGCGCTGGTGTGGGGGGCCGTCGGCGGCGTGCCCGGGCTGGTCGGCTTCCGGGCCGTCAACACCCTCGATGCCATGGTCGGGCACCGGTCGCCGCGCCATCTGCGCTTCGGGTGGGCCTCGGCTCGGCTCGACGACCTCGCCGGGTGGCCGGGGGCCCGGCTGACCGCCGTGCTCGCCGCCGTGGCCGGGGACGATCCGCGCGCCGCCGTTCGGGCCTGGCGGGCGGATGCGCGCAAGCACCCCAGTCCCAACGCGGGGCCCGTCGAGGCGTCGTTCGCCGGGGCGCTCGGGGTGCGGCTGGGCGGGACCCTGTCGTACGGCGGCCGGGTCGAGCACCGGCCCGTGCTCAACGGGGCGGCCGGGCGGGCCGTCGGCGCCGAGGACATCGAACGTGCCGCGCGGCTGTCCCGCCGGGTCGGTCTGCTCGCGCTCGGCGTGACCGTCGCCGCGCGCGCCGTCGCCGCGGCAGTGAACGCGAGAGCGAAGGGGCGTACCTCATGACGGGCGGCGGGCTTCTTGTCGCCGGCACGACCTCCGATGCCGGCAAGAGTGTCGTCACGGCCGGGATCTGCCGGTGGCTGGTGCGGCAGGGGGTGAAGGTCGCGCCCTTCAAGGCCCAGAACATGTCCCTGAATTCGTTCGTGACGAAGGAAGGCGCCGAGATCGGGCGGGCTCAGGCCATGCAGGCGCAGGCCTGCCGGGTCGAGCCGACCGCGCTCATGAACCCCGTGCTGCTGAAGCCGGGCGGCGAGCAGAGCAGTCAGGTCGTGCTGCTCGGGAAGCCCGTCGGGGAGCTCAGCGCCCGTGGGTATCACGGGGGGCGGCAGCAGAGACTCCTGGGAACCGTTCTCGACTGTCTCGCCGAGTTGCGGGGCACGTATGACGCGGTGATCTGTGAGGGGGCCGGCTCTCCCGCCGAGATCAATCTCCGGCGGACCGACATCGTCAACATGGGGATCGCCCGCAATGCCGGGCTTCCCGTCCTCGTCGTCGGTGACATCGATCGCGGTGGGGTCTTCGCGTCCTTCTTCGGGACCGTC
The DNA here is from genome assembly GCF_040655955.1 of Streptomyces sp. NPDC050263. Classification (NCBI taxonomy): domain Bacteria; kingdom Bacillati; phylum Actinomycetota; class Actinomycetes; order Kitasatosporales; family Streptomycetaceae; genus Streptomyces; species Streptomyces sp. NPDC050263. The sequence goes on from NZ_JBFAKW010000034.1 coordinate 18,269, forward strand.
GCGCTCCTCTCCCCCGAGGACCAGCAGCTCGTCGCCGGGTTCCTCGTCAACAAGTTCCGCGGCGACGTCTCCCTGCTGGAGCCGGGGCTCGACATGCTGCTCGGGCTCACCGGGCGGCGGACCTACGGCGTGCTGCCGTTCCGGCACGGGCTCGGGATCGACGAGGAGGACGGAATGGGGGTCCCCCCGCTCGGGCGAAGCCGAGAGTGGGGGAGCGTGTCGCTGCGCGGCACCGTGCGCGAGTCGAACACCGCCTTGCCCGTGGGGGACGACGTGCTGCGGGTCGCCGTGTGCGCGGTACCGCTCATGTCCAACTTCACCGACGTGGACGCGCTCGCCGCCGAGCCTGGTGTCGTCGTGCGGTTCGTGGACCGGCCGGAGGAGCTCGCCGACGCCGATCTCGTCGTCGTCCCCGGGACCCGGGGGACCGTCCGCGCGCTGGAGTGGCTGCGGGAGCGCGGGCTGGCCGAGGCCCTGAAGCGGCGGGCCGCCGAGCGGCGGCCCGTGCTCGGGATCTGCGGTGGCTTCCAGATCCTCGGCGAGCACATCGAGGACGAGGTCGAGAGCCGGCGCGGGCACGTCGAGGGGCTCGGAGTGCTGCCCGTCCGCGTGCGGTTCGCCCGGGAGAAGACCCTCACCCGGCCGGTGGGGGAAGCCCTCGGCGAGCCGGTCGAGGGGTACGAGATCCATCACGGGGTCGCCGAGGTCCACGGAGGGATTCCCTTCCTCGACGGGTGCCGGGTCGGGGAGACCTGGGGCACGCACTGGCACGGCTCGCTGGAGTCGGACGGGTTCCGGCGGGCGTTTCTGCGCGAGGTGGCGGCTGCCGCGGGCCGCCGGTTCGTGCCCGCCGCCGACACCTCCTTCGCCGGGCTGCGCGAGGAGCAGCTCGACCGGCTCGGCGACCTGATCGAACAGCACGCGGACACCGACGCGCTCTGGCGGCTCATCGAGTCGGGCGCGCCGCAAGGACTGCCTTTCATTCCACCGGGAGCGCCCGCATGAGCACAGTGTTGTTGTTGTCCACCGCCGACACCGATCTGTTGGCGGCCCGGGCCGCTGCCGGCGCCGACTACCGGATCGGCAACCCGACCCGCGTCGACGTCGCCGAGGAGTTGCCCGCGCTCCTCGACGGCGCCGACCTCGCCGTCGTACGGCTGCTCGGCGGGAAGCGGGCCTGGGAGGACGGGCTCGCCGCGCTGAAGGCGTCCGGCATCCCGACCGTGCTGCTGGGCGGCGAGGCTGTGCCGGACGCCGAACTGATGGCCGAGTCGTCGGCGCCGGCCGGGGTGGTGGCGGAGGCGCTGCGGTATCTCGTCGAGGGCGGGCCCGCCAACCTGACCGAGCTGGCGCGGTTCCTCTCCGACACCGTGCTGCTGACCGGCGAGGGGTTCCTCGAGCCGCAGAAGATGCCCGAGTTCGGGGTGCACGGGGAGCGGGACTTCGTCGAGGGCCGGCCGACCGTCGGCGTCCTCTTCTACCGGGCCCACCAGCTGAGCGGCAACACCGCCTTCGTGGACACGCTGTGCGACGCGATCGAGGCGCGGGGGGCCAACGCCCTTGCCGTGTACTGCGGTTCGCTGCGCGGGGCGGACGCCGCACTGTACGAGCTGCTCGGCCGGGCCGACGCCCTCGTGGCCACCGTCCTCGCCGCCGGCGGCACCCATGCCTCGCAGGCCTCGGCGGGCGGGGACGAGGAGGCCTGGGACATCGGGGCGCTCGCCGACCTCGACGTGCCGGTGCTGCAAGGCCTCTGCCTGACCTCCTCGCACGCCGCCTGGGAGGAGTCCGACGCGGCCCTCTCCCCCATGGACGCCGCGATGCAGGTGGCGATCCCCGAGTTCGACGGACGGCTGATCACGGTCCCCTTCTCCTTCAAGGAGCAGGGCCCGGACGACGTCCCGGTCTACGTCGCCGACCCCGAGCGGGCCGGACGCGTCGCCGGGATCGCCGTACGGCACGCGCAGTTGAGGCACAAGGCGAACGGCGACAAGAAGCTCGCGCTCGTCTTCACCGCCTATCCGACCAAGCACTCCCGGGTGGGCAACGCGGTCGGTCTCGACACGCCCGCCTCGGCGGTCCGGGTGCTGGACGCGCTCAAGGCCGCCGGTTACTCGCTCACCGAATACCCCGACAACGGGGACGAGTTGATCCACCGGCTCATCAACGCCGGCGGCCACGACGTCGAATGGCTCACCGAGGAGCAGTTGGCCGCCGCTCCGGCGAGGGTCCCGCTCGCCGACTATCAGGCGTGGTTCGACAAGCTGGACCCCGGGTTGCGCCAAGGCATGCTGGACGCCTGGGGCGAGCCGCCGGGCAGCCTGTACGTCGACGGGGACGACATCGTGCTGGCCTCCCTGCAGTTCAGGAACGTCGTGGTGATGATCCAGCCGCCGCGCGGCTTCGGCGAGAACCCGATCGCGATCTACCACGACCCCGACATGCCGCCGTCGCACCACTACATGGCGGCCTACCGGTGGCTGGACGCTGCAACATCTCAAGGCGGCTTCGGCGCCGACGCGATCGTGCACATGGGCAAGCACGGCACGATGGAGTGGCTGCCGGGCAAGGGGCTGGGGCTGTCCAAGGGGTGCGGGCCGGACGCCGTGCTCGGGGAGCTGCCGCTCGTCTACCCGTTCATCGTCAACGACCCCGGTGAGGGCACCCAGGCCAAGCGGCGCGGGCACGCCACCGTCGTCGACCATCTCGTCCCGCCGATGGCGCGCGCCGACACCTACGGCGATCTGGCCAAGCTGGAGCAGCTGCTCGACGAGTACGCGCTCGTGTCCGATCTGGACCCGACGAAGGCGCCGGCCGTGCGCGCGCAGATCTGGACGCTGGTCAAGGCGGCGGAGCTGCACCACGACCTGCATGTGGACGACCAGCCGGACGACGACGCCTTCGACGAGTTCGTCATGCACATCGACGGCTATCTGTGCGAGATCAAGGACGTCCAGATCCGGGACGGCCTGCACATCCTCGGCGGCGGTCCGGTCGGCGAGGCGCGGGTGAACCTGGTGCTCGCCGTGCTGCGGGCCTCGCAGGTGTGGGGCGGGCAGGCGAACGCGCTGCCGGGGCTCAGGGCTTCCTTCGCGGCCCGTTTCGGGCTCAGCGAGAAGGAGTTGCTCGCCGAGCCGGGGGCGCCGGTGAAGGTGCCCGTCGAGCTGTCCGAGCTCGTCGAGGGGCCGTCGCGATCCGCCGCCGACGCGATCGACCTGCTCGAGCAGCTGTGCCGGCGGGTCGCCGAGGGCATGGAGGAGCGGGGCTGGGCGGTCGCCGAGAGCCGTGGCCTGGTGCGGGAGGTACTGGGCTTCGAACTCCCGGAAGCCGTCGCGGTGTTGGAGTTCGCGTGCACCGAGGTCGTGCCGCGGCTGGAGAAGACGACCGACGAGATCGGGCACATCCTGAAGGCCCTCGACGGCGGGTACGTTCCCGCCGGCCCGTCGGGCTCCCCGACGCGCGGGCTGGTCAACGTCCTGCCGACCGGGCGCAACTTCTACTCCGTCGACCCCAAGGCCATTCCGTCCAGGCTGAGTTGGGAGGTCGGGCAGGCCCTTGCGGACTCGCTCGTACAGCGGTATCTGCAGGACACGGGTGACTATCCGAAGTCCGTCGGCCTGACGGTGTGGGGCACGTCCGCGATGCGCACGCAGGGCGACGACATCGCCGAGATCCTGGCGCTGCTGGGCTGCCGTCCGGTGTGGGACGACGCCTCGCGGCGGGTCACCGGGTTCGAGATCGTGCCCCTGGCGGAGCTCGGCCGGCCGCGCATCGACGTGACCGTACGGATCTCCGGCTTCTTCCGGGACGCGTTCCCGCACGTGGTCGGGCTGATCGACGACGCGGTGCGCGCGGTGGCGGAGCTGGCCGAGCCCGCCGAGTCCAACTTCGTGCGCGCGCACGTGGAAGAGGACACCGCCGAGCACGGCGACCGACGGCGCGCGACGGCCCGGGTCTTCGGCTCGAAGCCGGGGGCCTACGGGGCGGGACTGCTGCCGCTGATCGACGCCCGCAACTGGCGCTCCGACGCGGACCTCGCCGAGGTGTACGCCGTCTGGGGCGGCTACGCCTACGGGCGCGGGCTCGACGGGCGGGCGGCGCGCGGCGACATGGAGACGGCGTTCAGGCGGATCGCGGTCGCGGCGAAGAACGTGGACACACGCGAGCACGACCTCGTCGACGCCGACGACTACTTCCAGTACCACGGCGGCATGGTCGCGATGGTGCGGCATCTGACGGGGGCCAGCCCCGAGGCGTACGTCGGCGACTCGGCGACTCCGGACCAGGTGAAGACCCGGACGCTGGGCGAGGAGACCCACCGGGTGTTCCGCGCCCGCGTGGTCAACCCGCGCTGGATGGCGGCCATGCGTCGGCACGGCTACAAGGGCGCCTTCGAGATGGCGGCGACCGTCGACTACCTCTTCGGCTACGACGCCACGGCCGGGGTCGTGGACGACTGGATGTACGAGAAGCTCAGCGCGGAGTACGTCTTCGACGCGGAGAACCGGGACTTCATGAAGAAGTCCAACCCGTGGGCGCTGCGCGGGATCACGGAGCGCCTCCTGGAAGCCGCCGACCGCGGGCTGTGGGCCGAGCCGGACGCCGACACCATCGAGCGGCTGCGGGCGACCTACCTGGAGCTGGAAGGCGACTTGGAGGGCGACCAGTGACAACCCCCTTTCCTTTCACGGCCGTTGTCGGCCAGGACGATCTGCGGCTCGCGCTGCTGCTGAACGCGGTGTCGCCGGCGATCGGCGGGGTCCTGGTCCGCGGCGAGAAGGGCACCGCCAAGAGCACCGCGGTGCGGGCCCTCTCGGTGCTGCTGCCTGCGCTGGAGGTCGTCGCCGGCTGCCGGTTCTCCTGCGATCCCGCCTCCCCCGACCCGGGGTGCCCGGACGGGCCGCACGAGCACGCGTTCGAGACGCGGCCCGCGCGGATGGTCGAGCTGCCCGTGGGCGCCTCGGAGGACCGGCTCGTCGGATCACTCGACATCGAGCGTGCCCTGGCCGAGGGCGTGAAGACATTCGAACCGGGCCTCTTGGCGCAGGCGCACCGCGGGATCCTGTACGTCGACGAGGTCAACCTCCTCCACGACCACCTGGTCGACCTGCTCCTGGACGCGGCGGCGATGGGGGCGTCGTACGTCGAACGCGAGGGCGTCTCCGTACGGCATGCCGCGCGCTTCCTGCTCGTGGGGACGATGAACCCCGAAGAGGGCGAGCTGCGGCCCCAGTTGCTCGACCGGTTCGGCCTGACCGTGGAGGTCGCCGCCTCTCGGGAACCCGACCAGCGGGTGGAGGTCGTCCGGCGCAGGCTCGCGTACGACGACGATCCGGCCGGTTTCGCCGAGCGATGGGCGGACGAGGAGAGCGCCGTACGCGAACGGATCGTGGCGGCGCGGAAGTTGTTGCCGTCGGTACGGCTGGGTGACGGGGCGCTGCGGCAGATCGCGGCGACCTGCGCGGCGTTCGAGGTCGACGGCATGCGGGCCGACATCGTGATGGCGCGGACGGCCACGGCGCTGGCGGCCTGGGCCGGGCGGACGGACGTGCTCGCGGAGGACGTCCGGCAGGCCGCGCTGCTGGCGCTGCCGCACCGCAGGCGACGGAATCCCTTTGACGCGCCGGGACTTGACGAGAGCAAGCTCGACGAGACGCTGGAGGAGTTCAGCGGTTCGGACGACGGCGAGGGCGGCGAGCATCCCGACCCGGACGGGCCCGACGGCGGGGGTGGGCAGCCGGCCCCGGACGACGGTCCGCAGGGCGGTGACACCGCCGCGCGGCCCGAGGCCGGGGAGGACGGCGAGCCGCAGGCCTCCTCCGGTGCCGGGGAGCAGTCCGCCGCGCGCGCGTCGGAGCCGTTCCGTACGAAGGTGCTGAGCGTGCCCGGCCTCGGCGAGGGCGCCGCCGGGCGGCGGTCCCGGGCACGGACCGAGCACGGGCGGACGACCGGCGCCCGACGGCCCCGGGGTGCTCTGACCAAGCTGCACCTGGCGGCGACCGTGCTGGCCGCCGCCCCGCATCAGCGGGCGCGGGGGCGGTCCGGGCGGGGGCTCGTCGTACGCCGGGACGATCTGCGGCAGGCGACCCGGGAGGGGCGGGAGGGGAACCTCGTCCTGTTCGTCGTGGACGCGTCCGGGTCGATGGCCGCCCGGCAGCGGATGAGCGCGGTGAAGGGGGCCGTGCTGTCGTTGCTGCTCGACGCGTATCAGCGGCGGGACAAGGTGGGGCTCGTGACGTTCCGGGGGGCGGCGGCCGATGTCGCGTTGCCGCCGACCTCGTCCGTCGACGCCGCCGCCGTCCGGCTGGAGTCGCTGCCGACCGGGGGGCGTACGCCGCTCGCGGCGGGACTGCTGAAGGCGCACGACGTGCTGCGCGTGGAGCGGCTGCGGGATCCCGCGCGGCGGGCGCTCGTGGTCGTGGTGACGGACGGGCGGGCCACCGGTGGACCGGAGCCGGTCGCGCTGGCCGGGCGGGCGGCACGGCTGTTCGCCGCCGAGGGGGTCGCCTCCGTGGTCGTCGACTGCGAGTCCGGGCCCGTGCGCCTGGGGCTCGCGGGGCAGCTCGCGGGTGAGTTGGGGGGCACGGCGGTGACGCTCGACGAGCTGCGGGCGGACTCCATCGCCGGGCTGGTCAGGAACGTGCAGGGGACTTCGACTTCCAGGAGGGCCGCATAGTGCCGCAGGGACAGCCGAGCGTGGTGCCGGACGACGGACTGACCACGCGTCAGCGACGTAACCGGCCGTTGGTGGTCGTGCACACCGGGATCGGGAAGGGCAAGTCGACCGCGGCCTTCGGGCTGGCGTTGCGTGCCTGGAACCAGGGATGGCCGATCGGGGTGTTCCAGTTCGTCAAGTCGGCGAAGTGGAAGGTCGGCGAGGAGAACGCGCTGCGGGTGCTGGGGGCGTCCGGGGAGGGCGGGTCCGTCGACTGGCACAAGATGGGCGAGGGGTGGTCCTGGGTTCAGCGGGACTCCCAGATGGACAACGAGGAGAAGGCCCGCGAGGGCTGGGAGCAGGTCAAGCGGGATCTCGCCGCCGAGACGTACAAGCTGTACGTGCTCGACGAGTTCGCCTACCCGATGCACTGGGGGTGGGTGGACACCGACGAGGTCGTGGACGTGTTGCGGGAGCGGCCCGGGAATCAGCATGTCGTGATCACCGGGCGGAACGCGCCCGAGAAGCTCGTCGGGTTCGCGGATCTCGTCACCGACATGTCCAAGGTCAAGCATCCGATGGACGCCGGGCAGAAGGGGCAGAGGGGCATCGAGTGGTGATGTCTTCCGTCCCTCGGTTGGTCATTGCCGCGCCCTCGTCGGGCAGCGGCAAGACCACCGTTGCCACGGGGTTGATGGCCGCGTTCGCCGCGCGGGGGCTCGCCGTGTCCCCGCACAAGGTCGGGCCGGACTACATCGACCCCGGGTATCACGCGCTCGCGACCGGGCGGGTGGGGCGGAACCTCGACGCGTATCTGTGCGGGCCGGAGTCGGTCGGGCCGTTGTTCCTGCATGGCGCTCGGGGGTGTGACATCGCCGTCGTCGAGGGTGTGATGGGGATGTTCGACGGGGCTGCGGGCGAGGGGGAACTCGCGTCCACCGCGCATGTCGCGAAGCTGCTGCGGGCGCCGGTCGTGCTCGTGGTCGACGCCTCCTCGCAGTCGCGGTCGGTGGCGGCGCTGGTGCACGGCTTCGCGTCCTGGGATCCGCAGGTGCGGGTCGGGGGCGTGATCCTGAACAAGGTCGCGTCCGATCGGCACGAGGAGTTGCTGCGGGAGGCGTTGGAGTCGGCCGGGGTGCCGGTGTTCGGGGTGCTGCGGCGGGTGGCTCAGGTGGATACGCCTTCGCGGCATCTGGGGTTGGTGCCTGTGGCCGAAAGGCGCGGCGACGCGGTCGACTCCGTCGGGGCGATGGCGGCACAGGTGTCGGCCGGGTGCGATCTGGACGGTTTGCTGGGGCTGGCGCGGAGTGCGGGTGTGTTGTCCGGTGCGGCGTGGGAACCGCCGTTCACCGAGACGGCACGGCGTGAGGTGGTGGCCGTCGCCGGCGGGGAGGCGTTCACCTTCTCCTATGCCGAGCACACGGAACTCCTGACCGCCGCCGGCGCCGAGGTCGTCACCTTCGATCCGCTGCGCGACGAGTCCCTCCCGGAGGGCACCGCCGGGCTCGTCGTCGGGGGCGGGTTCCCCGAGGTGTACGCCGCCGAGCTGTCCGCCAACGAGCCCTTGCGGGGGTCCGTCGCCGCCCTCGCGCAGTCCGGTGCTCCCGTGGCCGCCGAATGCGCCGGCCTGCTGTATCTGTGCCGGGAGCTGGACGGTCGGCCGATGTGCGGCGTGCTGGACGCCACCGCGCGGATGACCGAACGGCTCACCCTCGGCTATCGGGACGCCGTCGCCGTGAGCGACAGTGTGCTGGCGCCGGCCGGGACGCGGATCCGGGGGCACGAGTTCCACCGGACGGTCGTCGAGCCGGGGGCGGGTGCGGCCCCCGCGTGGGGGGTGCGTACCCCCGAGCGGCGGGTCGAAGGCTTCGTACAACAAGGTGTGCACGCGAGTTATCTGCACACGCACTGGGCGTCCGAGCCCGGTGTGGCCCGTCGGTTCGTGGAGAGGTGCCGGACGTCATGAGCAGCATCAGCGGCAGGAGCAGCAGGCTGGTCGGGGTCGGGGTGGGGCCCGGGGATCCGGAGCTGGTGACCGTCAAGGGCGTGAACGCGCTGCGGGCCGCCGAGGTCGTCGTCGTGCCCGTGATGGACAGCGGTGAGCGGGGGCGGGCCGAGGCCACCGTTCTGCACTACGTGCCCGAGGACAAGGTCGTCCGGGTCGTGTTCGCGCTGAACGAGCGGTCCGACCGGGCGCGGCGGGAGGCCGCCTGGGACGCTGCCGGGGAGCGGGTCGCCGAGTTGCTGCGGCGGCACGGGCGCGTCGCGTTCGCCACCATCGGCGATCCCAACGTGTACTCCACGTTCACCTATCTCGCGCAGACCATCCTGGATGCGGTGCCCGAGGTCGTGATCGAGACCGTCCCGGGCATCACCGCCATGCAGGATCTCGCGGCGCGGTCGGGCGCCGTGCTGACCGAGGGCACCGAGCCGTTGACGCTGGTGCCGGTGACCGCGGGGTCGGCGGTGCTGAAGGACGCGCTCGCCGGGCCGGGGACGGTCGTCGCGTACAAGTTCGGGCGGCAGGCCGCCGAGGTCGCCGAGGCGTTGCGGGAGACCGGGCGGTTGGGGGACGCCGTGTGGGGGTCGGCGCTCGGGCTGCCCGAGGAGTCCATTCGGTCGGCCGACGAGCTGGGCGGGGAGCCGTTGCCCTATCTCTCGACGCTCATCGCGCCCGCGCGGCGTGACGGCGGTCGGGGCGGGAAGCTGTGAGACCGGGGAGGGTGCGGGCCCGGGGCTCATGCGGCCAGGCCCACCACCAGCCAGATGAAGGCCGCGCCCGCGATCGTGCAGAGCACGGTCGAGCGGGCGGGGTGTTCGTGGTGGGCCTCGGGGAGGATCTCGGCGGCCGCCAGATACAGCAGCGCGCCGCCGAAGAAGCCCAGATAGCCGCCGAGCAGTTGCTCCGGGACGGTGACGAAGGCCGTCGAGGCCGCGCCGACGACCGGGGCGGCCGCGTCCGCGACCAGCATGGCCTGGGCCTTGCGGCGGGCGTTCCCGTAGAGGCTCGTGATCGTGTAGGTGTTGAAGCCGTCGGCGAAGTCGTGGGCGATGACCGCGACCGCCACCGCGGCGCCCATGCCGCCGCCCACCTGGAAGGCCGCGCCGATCGCGACGCCGTCCATGGCGCTGTGGCCGACCATCGCCGCGGCCGCCGTCAGGCCCACCTCGGGGGTCCGGCCGTCGTGCTCCTCGGCGCCGTGGGCGGCCTGTCGGACCGCCAGCAGGCGTTCCACCAGATGGGCCAGCAGGAAGCCCGCCACGAAGAGCAGCAGCGCGGCCGGGACGCCGAAGACCTCCGTGCCGGCCGCCTCCAGGGCCTCCGGCAGCAGGTCCAGGCCGACCACGCCCAGCATCAGGCCGCCGGCCAGGCCCAGCACCAGGTGGCGGCGGTCGGTCACGCGTTGTGCCGTCCAGCCGCCGGCCAGCGTCATGAGGAACGCGCCGAGCGCGACGAAGACCGCCATAGGCCCTTGCTATCCGATCAACCCCCGATCGCGCACATCCGGCCACAGCCCTGACATCCGTTACCACCCGTTACCACCCGTTGCGACCCTTTGTGATCCGCCAGAGAGGACCTGAATCCATGGCCGATGCCCCCACCGGCAAGGTGACCTTCGTCGGTGCCGGCCCCGGCGCCGCCGACCTGCTGACGTTCCGTGCCGCGCGCGCCATCGCCGAGGCCGACGTCGTGATCTGGGCCGCGAGCCTGGTCCAGGCGGAGGTCCTCGACCACGCGCGCGAGGGTGCGGAGATCCTCGACTCGGCGACCATGTCCCTGGAGGACGTCGTCGCCGTGTACGAGCGGGCCCGGCGGGAGGGGCTCAGGGTCGCCCGTGTCCACTCCGGCGACCCCGCCCTGTGGGGCGGTACCCAGGAGCAGCTCGACCGGTGCGAGGAGATCGGCGTCGAGACCGAGATCGTGCCCGGCGTCTCCTCCTTCTCGGCGGTCGCCGCGCTCGCCCGGCGGGAACTGACGATCCCCGAGGTCGCGCAGTCCGTCGTCCTCACCCGGCTCGGCGGCGGCAAGACGCCGATGCCGCCCGGCGAGGAGGTGCGCGAGTTCGCCAAGCACGGCACCACGATGGCGATCTTCCTGTCGGCCGCCCGCAGCGGGCAGCTGGTGCGGGAGCTGCTGGAGGGCGGCTATCCGACCGCGACCCCGGTCGTCATCGCCTACCAGGCGACCTGGCCGGAGGAGCTGATCGTGAAGTGCACGATCGAGACGCTGGAAGAGACGGTCAAGGAGCACAAGCTCTGGAAGCACACCCTCTTCCTGGTCGGCCCGGCCCTCGACGCGCACGGCACCCGCTCGCACCTCTACCACCCCGGTCATTTCCACGGCTACCGCAAGGCCGACCCGGAGGCCCGCCGGGCGCTGCGCGAACGGGGTGCCAGTACGTGATCACGGTCATCGGGACCGGCACGGGGGCCGCGACTCCCTCCGACGCGGTGAAGGGCGCCGAGCTCGTCGTCGGCGGACGCCGGCATCTGGACGCCGTCCGGATCCCCGACGGCGCCGAGCGGATCGTCCTCGGGCCGCTCGCGCCCGCCCTCGACGCGATCGAGGAGTACGACGCGAAGGACCGGGCCGTCGTCGTGCTGGCCTCGGGCGATCCCGGGTTCTTCGGGATCGTGCGGGCGCTGGCCGAGCGGTTCGGGTCGGCGCGGCTGGAGGTGCGGCCCGGGGTCTCCTCCGTCGCCGCCGCCTTCGCGCGGCTGGGGCTGACCTGGGAGGACGCCGTCGTCGTCAGCGCGCACGGGCGGGATCCGCGGACGGCCGTCAACGTCTGCCGGGCGCATCCCAAGGTCGCCGTCCTCACCGGGCCGGGCGCCGGGCCCGCCGAGCTGGGGGCCACGCTGGCCCGCAGCGCGCCCGGGCGGGTGCTCGTGGTCGCCTCGGCTCTCGGGGACCCGGAGCGCGAGCGCGTCGAGCGGGTCTCCCCCGCCGAAGCGGCGGCCCGCGACTGGGGGACGACGGTGAGTGTCGTCCTGTGCCTGGACGAGACGCGCGTGCTCGGTCCCGCACGGACGCTGGCCGGGGCCGGGGGCGGTGCCCGGCCGGCCGGGTGGGCGCTGGACGAGGGCGACTTCGCGCACCGCGACTCGATGATCACCAAGTTCGAGGTGCGGGCGCTGGCCCTGGCCCGGCTCGGGCCGCGCACCGGCGACCTGGTGTGGGACGTGGGCTCGGGGTCGGGGTCCGTGGCCGTGGAGTGCGCGCGGCTCGGCGCCGCCGTCAGCGCGGTCGAGAAGGCGGCGGACGGGGTGGGCCGTGTCAGGGCCAACGCGATCGCGCACGGCGTCGACGTGCATGTCGTCCATGGCAGCGCGCCGGACGCGCTCGCCGAACTCGACGATCCCGACGCCGTGTTCGTCGGGGGCGGGGGGCGCGAGCTGGCCGACATCGTCGGCGCGTGCGCACGGCGCGCCCGGCGGACGGTCGTGGTCGCCATGGCCGCGCTGGACCGGGTGCCCGCGGTGCGCGGCGCGCTCGCCGACGCCGGGTTCGACTGCGACGGCGTGCTGTCGCAGTCCTCGCGGCTCGCGCCGCTGCCGGGCGACGTGACCCGGCTCGCGGCGACCAATCCCGTGTTCCTGTTGTGGGGGGTCAGAAACCCCGTCGGCACAACACCCGTTGATCGAGAAGGAGTTGCTCAGTGATCGGCCTCATTTCCGCTACCGCGGCGGGGGCGGCGGCACGCGACCGGCTGGCCGCGGCATGGCCGGACCGCACGCGCGTGTACGACGGCCGCGTCGGGGACGCCGTGCGGCGGGCGTTCGCGGAGTGCGAGCAGCTCGTCTGCTTCCTGGCGACGGGGGCCGTCGTACGGCTCCTCGCGCCGCTGCTCCGCGACAAGGCCTCCGACCCGGGTGTGGTGTGCGTCGACGAGGCCGGGCGGTTCGCCGTCTCGCTGGTCGGCGGGCACGAGGGCGGCGCCAATGAACTCGCCGTTGCCGTAGGTGAGTTGCTGGGCGCGGAGCCCGTGGTGACCACGGCCACGGACGCCGTCGGCATCCCCGGCCTGGACACCCTCGGCCTTCCGGTGGAGGGCGCGGTGGCCGGCGTGACCCGGGCCCTGCTGGACGGGGAGCCGGTCGCGCTGGACGCCGAGGTGCCGTGGCCGCTGCCGCCGGTGCCGTTCGCGGAGCGCGGCGAGTACACCGTCCGGCTGACGGATCGGGCCGTCGAGCCCGGTGCGCGGGAGGTGTTGCTGCGTCCGCCGTCGCTGGTCGTGGGCGTCGGCGCGTCCAGGGGCGTTCCTGTCGACGAGGTGCTCGCGCTGGTCGAGGGCGCGTTGCGGGACGCGGGACTGTCCGTCCGCAGCGTCGCCGAGCTGGCCACCGTGGACGCCAAGCGCGACGAGCCCGGCATCGTCGAGGCCGCCGCGCGGCTCGGGGTGCCCGTGGTCGCCTACCCCGCCGAGGAGTTGGCGGGCGTCGAGGTGCCGAACCCGTCCGACGCGCCGCTCGCCGCCGTCGGCACCCCGTCCGTCGCCGAGGCCGCCGCGCTCGCCCGCGGCGGTGAACTCCTCGTCCCCAAGCGGAAGTCGGAGCGGACCGACGGGCAGCCGGCGATGGCGACCTGTGCGGTCGTTCGGCGGCCGGGGCGCGGGCGGCTCGCGGTGGTCGGACTCGGGCCCGGCGCGCGGGATCTGCTCACCCCGCGTGCGAAGGCCGAGCTGGAGCGGGCCGCGGTGCTCGTCGGGCTCGACCAGTACGTGGACCAGATCCGTGACCTGCTGCGGCCCGGCACCCGGATCCTGGAGTCGGGGCTCGGGGCCGAGGAGGAGCGGGCCCGGACAGCCGTCGCCGAGGCCCGGCGCGGACAGGCCGTCGCGCTGATCGGCAGCGGGGACGCGGGCGTGTACGCGATGGCCTCCCCCGCGCTCGCCGAGGCCTCCGACGACATCGACGTGGTCGGGGTGCCGGGGGTGACGGCCGCGCTCGCGGCCGGTGCGATCCTCGGCGCGCCGCTGGGCCACGACCATGTGTCCATCAGCCTGTCCGACCTGCACACGCCGTGGGAGGTCATCGAGCGGCGGGTGCGGGCGGCGGCCGAGGCGGACATCGTCGTCACCTTCTACAACCCGCGTTCCCGGGGCCGCGACTGGCAGCTCCCCAAGGCGCTGTCGATCCTCGCCGAGCACCGGGAGCCGACGACGCCCGTGGGCGTCGTGCGCAACGCCTCGCGGCCGGACGGCACCAGCCGGCTGACCACGCTCGCGGAGCTCGACCCGGCGTGGGTCGACATGATGACCGTCGTGACCGTGGGCAACACGGCGACCCGGGACATCGCGGGGCGCATGGTGACCCCGCGCGGCTACCGCTGGCAGGAGGAGCCCAAGTGAGCCCTGTTGACCGTGTGGACCGTGTGGACCGTGTGGACCGTGTGGACCGTGTGGTTCATCCGATCGAGGAGGAGTCCTATCGGCGGCTGCGCGCCCGCCTGGACACCTCGCACTTCCCGCCGCTGACCCGGGCGGTCGTGGAGCGGGTCATTCACTCCGCCGCCGATCTGGAGTACGCGAGCGATCTCGTCCTGGACGAGGGCGAGCTGGCCAAGGCGCACACCGCGCTGCACGCCGGGGCGCCCGTGGTCGTGGACGTCGAGATGGTGGGCGCCGGGATCACCCGGCGGGAGACCGTCTGCCGGCTCCGGGACGCCGTGGCGGGGCCGGGGCTGACCCGCTCGGCGCACGCGATCCGGCTCGCCTACGAGCAGGTCGGTCCCGGCGCCCTCTGGGTGATCGGCAACGCCCCCACCGCGCTGGAGGAGTTGCTGACCCTGGACGCGGCCCCGGCCCTCGTCATCGGTCTGCCCGTCGGCTTCGTCGGCGCGGTCGAGTCCAAGGCCGCGCTGCGCGAGAGCGGGCTGCCCGCCGTGAGCAACGTGTCCGAGAAGGGCGGCTCGGCGGTCGCCGCCGCCGCGCTCAACGCCCTGCTGTACCACCCCGTTCCCACCGAGGAGAAACCGTGACCACCCCGCCGCCGCCCGCCCTGCTCATCGCCGGCCATGGCACCCGGGACGAGGCCGGAGCCGAGGCGTTCCGCGACTTCGTACGGGAGCTCGGGCGCCGCCACCCCGAACTGCCCGTAGCGGGCGGCTTCATCGAACTGTCCCCGCCGCCGCTGGGCGACGCGGTGACGGAGCTGGTGGAGCGCGGTGCACGGCGGTTCGCCGCCGTCCCGCTGATGCTGGTGTCCGCCGGGCACGCCAAGGGGGACATCCCGGCCGCCCTCTCCCGCGAGAAGGAGCGGCACCCCGGGATCTCCTACACCTACGGGCGTCCGCTGGGCCCGCACCCGGCGCTGCTGAACGTGCTGGAGCGGCGGCTGGAGGAGGCGCTGGGCACCGTCGGGCGTACGCCGGACGATCTGGCGGACGTCACCGTACTGCTGGTCGGGCGCGGCTCGACGGACCCGGACGCCAACGCCGAGGTGTACAAGGCCGCCCGGCTGCTGTGGGAGGGGCGCGGATACGCGGGCGTGGAGACGGCGTTCGTGTCGCTGGCCGCGCCGGACGTGCCGAGCGGGCTGGACCGGTGCGTGAAGCTGGGCGCGCGGCGGATCGTCGTCCTGCCGTACTTCCTGTTCACCGGGATCCTGCCGGACCGGGTGCGGCAGCAGACCGAGGGGTGGGCGGCCGCGCACCCGGAGGTCGAGGTGCGGTCGGCGGACGTCATCGGTCCCGAGCCGGAGCTGCTCGACCTGGTGATGGAGCGGTACCGGGAGGCCGTCAAGGGCGATCTGCGGATGAACTGCGACTCGTGCGTGTACCGGATCGCGCTGCCGGGCTTCGAGGACAAGGTGGGCCTGCCGCAGCAGCCGCACTTCCACCCGGACGACGACGGCCACCACGACCATCACGGGCATCACCATCACGGCGGGCACGCCCATGCCCACTGACCACGCCTCCGGGCACACTGCCGGGCCCACCACCGGACACGACCTGCGGCACCACGGGGACTCGGAAGTCCGGGACGACGGCGCCGAGTTGGTCGATCTCGCGGTCAACGTCCGCTCGGACACGCCCCCGGCGTGGCTGCGCGAGCACATCGCCGGCTCGCTCGGCTCCCTGGCGGCCTACCCCGACGGGCGAGCCGCGCGGGCGGCGGTGGCGGCGCGGCACGGGCTCCCCGTGCGGCGGGTGCTGCTGACGGCGGGCGCGGCCGAGGCGTTCGTGCTGCTCGCCCGCGCCCTGAAGGTCCGTCGGCCGGTCGTCGTGCACCCTCAGTTCACCGAGCCCGAGGCGGCGCTGCGGGACGCCGGCCGCACCGTGGACCGGGTGCTGCTGCGGGAGGAGGACGGCTTCCGGCTCGACCCGGCGGCCGTCCCCGAGGACGCGGACCTGGTCGTCATCGGCAACCCGACGAACCCGACGTCGGTCCTCCACCCGGCGGAGACGATCCGGCGGCTGGCCCGGGTCGGGCGGACCCTGGTGGTCGACGAGGCGTTCATGGACGCGGTGCCGGGCGAGCGGGAGGCCCTTGCCGGGCGGACGGACGTGCCCGGTCTGGTGGTGCTGCGCAGCCTGACGAAGACCTGGGGGCTGGCGGGGCTGCGGATCGGCTACGTCCTCGCCGCGCCGGAGACGATCGAGGAGCTGGAGCGGGCGCAGCCGCTGTGGCCGGTGTCCACGCCGGCGCTGGCGGCGGCGGAGGCGTGCGTATCGCCGCGGGCGCTGGCGGAGGCCGCGCACGCGGCGCACCGGGTCGCCGCCGACCGGGCGCATCTCGTCGCCGGGTTGGAGGAGTTCGCCACCGACGGGGTGCGGGTCGTGGGACCGGCCGACGGTCCCTTCGTCCTCGTACGGCTGCCCCGGGCCGCCGCCGTCCGCCGGCACCTGCGCAACCTGGGGTTCGCGGTCCGGCGCGGGGACACCTTCCCGGGGCTGGACGAGGAGTGGCTGCGGCTGGCGGTCCGGGACCGGGCGACGGTGAACCGGTTCCTCCAGGCGCTGGACCAGGCCCTGGCGCTGACTCGGGCCTGAGGGGCGTGCGGGGATGAGGGCCGGGGCGCGCGGACACCGGGGGGACATCCGGTGTCCGCGGCCCGCGGCTCGTCCGGTCAGCAGGGTGACGCGAGTTCACTCCAACGTGAGTTTTCCGTGCGCATCTTCGAACCTCACAGCACGTACGTTCTTCACAACCCCCCGCGTCACACAGTCCTCAGCCCGCCGACACGGCCCACCGACATGGGGCCTCAGCCCACCACCCGCCCGTTGAGGACCACCCGGCGGGGTGCCGCGAGCACGCCCACGTCCGCGCGCGGGTCCGTCTCGTAGACGACGAGGTCCGCCGGGGCGCCCTCGTCGAGACCGGGGCGTCCGAGCCACTCGCGTGCGCCCCAGGTGGTCGCCGAGAGCGCCTCCAGCGGCGGGATGCCCGCGGTCACCAGTTCCGCGACCTCCGCGGCGACCAGGCCGTGCGGCAGCGTGCCGCCGGCGTCCGTGCCGACGAAGACCGGGATGCCGGCGTCGTAGGCGGCGCGGACGGTGTCGTAGCGGCGTTCGTGGAGCCGACGGATATGGGCCGACCAGTTCGGGAACTTGGCCTCGCCGCCCGCCGCGAGCTGCGGGAACGTCGCGATGTTCACGAGGGTGGGGACGATCGCGACGCCGCGCTCGACGAACAGCGGGATCAGGTCCTCCGTGAGGCCCGTCGCGTGTTCGATGCAGTCGATGCCGGACTCGACCAGGTCGCGCAGCGAGTTCTCGGCGAAGCAGTGGGCGGTGACGCGCGCGCCGAGGCGGTGGGCCTCGGCGATGGCCGCCGCGGCCGCCTCCCGGGGCCAGCTGGGGGTGAGGTCGCCGGCCTCGCGGTCGATCCAGTCGCCGACCAGCTTGACCCAGCCGTCGCCGCGCCCGGCCTCCCGGGCGACGTACGCGACCAGGTCGTCGGGCTCGATCTCGTGCGCGAAGCCGCGGATGTAGCGGCGGGTGCGGGCGATGTGCCGGCCCGCCCTGATGATCTTCGGGAGGTCCGCGCGGTCGTCGACCCAGCGGGTGTCCGAGGGCGAGCCGGCGTCCCGGATCAGCAGGGTGCCCGCCTCGCGGTCGGTCAGCGCCTGCTTCTCGGCGACGCCCGCCTCGACCGGGCCCTGCGGCCCCAGCCCCACATGGCAGTGGGCGTCGACCAGGCCGGGCAGCGCCCAGCCCGCGACGGTCCGGACGTCGCGGGCGCCGACGGGACGGTCGTAGGAGATCCGCCCGTCGACGACCCACAGCTCGTCGCGGACGTCGTCGGGCCCGGCCAGCACCCGGCCCTTCACATGCAGCACCGCGTGAACGCTCATGTACGGCACCTTAGTGAGCGGCTACTCGCCCTTGCCCACCTGGTCGGAGGTCTCCTTGCCTTTCCCTTCCTCCACCTCGGCCATCGCCGGGTCGAGGAGGCGGGAGAGGAAGTGGCGGGTGCGCTCGTGGCTCGGGGCGCCGATGACCCGGGCGGGGGCGCCGTCCTCGACGATCACTCCGCCGTCCATGAAGACGACCCGGTCGGCGACCTCGCGGGCGAAGGTCATCTCATGGGTGACGACCATCATCGTCATACCCTCGTTGGCGAGCATGCGCATGACGGCCAGGACGTCGCCCACCAGCTCCGGGTCGAGCGCCGACGTCGGCTCGTCGAACAGCATCACCTCGGGGCCCATCGCAAGGGCCCGGGCGATCGCGACGCGCTGCTGCTGGCCGCCGGAGAGGGAGGCGGGGTAGGCGTCCGCCTTCTCCGCCAGGCCGACGCGTTCGAGGTTCTCGGCGGCCACCTTCGCCGCCTCCGCCTTGCCGCGCCGGAGCACCCGGCGCTGCGGCAGCGTGAGGTTCTCGGTCACGGAGAGGTGCGGGAAGAGGTTGAACTGCTGGAAGACCATGCCGATACGACGGCGGACGGCGTCGATGTCGACATCGGGGTCGGTGAGTTCGGCGCCGCCGACGAAGACCTGGCCCTCGGTGGGCTCTTCGAGGAGGTTCACGCAGCGCAGCAGCGTCGACTTGCCCGAGCCGGAGGGGCCGATCACGCACACGACCTCGCCCCGGCCGATCTCCAGGTCGATGCCGCGCAGCACCTCGTTGGCGCCGAAGGACTTGTGCAGTCCGCGTACTTCGATCTCTGCAGTGCTGCTCACCTGGTGGCCTCCTGAGCCTTGGCCTCCATGCGGCGCACGACGAAGCCGAGCGGGATGGTCACCAGCAGGTAGCAGAGGCCGGCGACCAGGATCGGCGTGGAGTTGGCCGTCGTGCTGGCCAGGTCGCGGCCGTACTTGGACAGTTCGCGCTCTTCCAGGGTCACGCCCAGGAAGAGGACGAGCGAGGAGTCCTTGAAGAGCAGTACCAGTTCGTTGGTGAGGGGCGGGAGGATGATCCGGAACGCCTGCGGGATGATGATCGAGATCATCGCCCGGGCCGGTGAGAAGCCCAGCGAACGGGCCGCCTCCAGCTGCCCCTTGGGGACGGCCTGGATGCCCGCGCGGATCGTCTCCGCCATGTAGGCGGCGGCCACCAGACCGAGGGCGAGGGCGACCTTGCCGTAGGTGCCGCCCACGATCTGAGTGCCCGGGAAGGCCAGCGGGACGGCCACGCCGATGAAGATGAAGATCAGCAGGGCGGGCAGACCGCGGAAGATCTCGATGTAGATCCCGGCCAGCCAGCGGTACGGGCCGACGGAGGACAGCCGCATCAGCGCGATCACCATGCCGAGCGCCAGTCCGACGGCGAAGCCGGACACCGTGTAGAGCACGGTGTTCTTCAGCGCCAGCGTGATGACGTCCGGGAACATCTCCTGGGCGATGCTCCACTGGGCGAACTGGTTCTTCAGCCTGCCCCAGTCGGCCGAGGCCGCGAAGGCGATCACGGCCGCGACGAAGACGACGTACTGGACGCCGCGGGAGAGGCGACGCTTCTGGCGTCGCGTCAGCCCCTTCCTTCTGGGCTGGAGTGGTACGTCCGTGGAGGTCATGACGCGGCGGGCGACGCGGCCGACTCGTCGTACGGGCCGATCCACTTCTCGTACAGCGTCTTGTACGTGCCGTCCGACTTCGCCCCGGCGAGCGCCTTGTCGATCGCGGCGAGGAGCTCGGCATTGCCCTTCTTCACCGTGAAGCCGTACTGCTCACCGGTGTTGATCTGCTCGGCGACCTCGAACGCGGCCGCGTTCGCCTTGTCCTTCAGCCAGCCCTGGACCACCGGGTAGTCGATGACGACGGCCTTGACCTGGCCGGAGCGCAGTCCGTTGAGGACGGCGTCGGAGGACTCGAAGGAGACCGGGTCGAAGCCCTGGCCCTTGGCGTAGTCCTCGCCGGTGGTCTGCGCCTGGGCGCCGATCTCGGCGTTCTTGGACTTCACGTCGGCGAGCGAGGTGAGGCCGGCCTTCTTGTCGACCAGCAGGGCCTGGGTGGCCTCGAAGTACGGGTCGGAGAAGCCGACGTTCTTCTTGCGCTCCTCGGTGATGGTCATGCCGGCGGCGGCCACGTCGCACTGGCCCGAGTTGAGGAAGGCGCCGGTCTTGAAGTTCTCGAACGGTGTGTCGAGGATCACCTGCTTCACGCCCAGGTCCTCGGCGACGAGGTCGATGAGCGAGACGTCGAAGCCCTGCACCTTGCCGTCGATCTCCGACTGGAAGGGCGGGTACGGCAGGTGGGTGCAGGTGGTGAGCTGGCCCGCCTTGACGAGCTCGACCCCGCCGGCGGCGGTCTTGGAGCCGCTGCCACCGTCGTCGCTTGAGGTACAGGCGGCCACGAGCAGCAGCCCGGCCGTCGCGGTGGTGGCGGCCAGAACGCGGGTCCGGCGCCCGGAGAGGGGGTTCACGGCGGGCCTTCCTGTAAGAGAACTATGGGTTCCGATTATAAGGAGAAGTTTGAGGCACTCAAACCAAACCGATGGCTGCGGGGCGGTTCGACCTACGAAGTCATCGGTCCGGGGCGGGAGTACGGGGGCGGTTACTCTCGTCACCTCTACCCCGTCAGCAAAGAGAGCATTGCCGTGACACATCCCTTCCTCGATCTGTCCCCGCTGAGCGCCTCCCACTTCGCCTCGATCGAGGACCGGGTGGCACGGCTGCTGGACACCCGGCAGGACGTCGTGATCATGCAGGGCGAGGCGCTGTTGCCGCTGGAGGGCGCGATCCGCGGCACGGCCGGTCCGGGCACGACGGCACTGAACGTGATCACCGGTCCGTACGGGCAGACCTTCGGCGACTGGCTGCGGGACTGCGGCGCGAAGGTGATCGATCTCGCGGTGCCTTTCCACACGGCCGTCACGGCCGCGCAGATCCGGGAGGCGTTCGCCGAGCACCCGGAGATCGACTTCGTGTCGCTGGTGCACGCGGAGGCGGCGACCGGCAACACCAACCCCGTCGCGGAGATCGGCGAGGCGGTGCGGGAGCAGGGCGCGCTGTTCTACCTGGACGCGGTCGCCTCGATCGGCGCGGAGCCGGTGCTGCCGGACGCGTGGGGCGTGGACCTGTGCGTGATCGGGGCGCAGAAGGCGATGGGCGGTCCGGCGGGCGTGTCGGCGGTGTCGGTGAGCGAGCGGGCGTGGGCGCGGATGGCCGCGAACCCGACGGCCCCGCGCCGCTCGTACCTCTCCCTCCTCGACTGGAAGGAGCGCTGGGTCGACGGCGGCCGCAAGGCGTTGCTGCACGCGCCGGCGCAGTTGGAGATGCTGGCGCTGGAGGCGTGCGTCGAGCGGATCGAGGCGGAGGGGCTGGAGACGGTGATGGCCCGGCACGCGTCCGCCGCGGCGGCGACCCGTGCGGGCGCGGCGGCGCTGGGGGGCGGTCTGGAGCCGTACGTCCACGACGCGGCGGACGCGGCGCCGGTCGCCACGACGTTGCGGGCGCCCTCCGGCGTGGTGGCCTCGGAGCTCGTCGCCCGGGCGCTGGCCGACGATCCCACCCTGCCGCTGGCCGCGGGCGGAGGCGCCCTCGCCAAGGAGATGATCCGGGTCAACCACTACGGGGGCGACGCGACCGTCGGGGTCGTCCGGGCATGTCTGGCGGCGCTGGGCGCGGCGCTGACGGAGAAGGGGCTGGACGTGGACCTGCCGGGGGCACTGCGCGCGGCGGCGGAGGGCCGGCGGTAGGGGCCGGACCGGGGTGGCCGGTGCACGGGACCGCCCGGAGGCCGCTCCACCGTCGCGCTTCTGACCCGTGCGGACCTGAGTCGGGTGTGGCCCGGACGCGGCGTTCGCACGCGCATCGCAGATGTCGGCTTCACTCGCGACGAACCGCGCGACGGCATGGACCTCACCGTGCCATCGGCACGACCAGGTCTCCACTGAACACGCGCCCGCGACCCCTCGCTTCTCCTAAAGGCTTCGATCGGAGAGGACCGAGGCGTCCACGCCCGAGGCGATGAGCCGCGCCTCCGCCCGGTTCGCGAGTCGCTTGTAGCGCGGCCAGACGGGGACTGCCGGAAACATGCCGTCCCGATGCTCGACGAACGGTGCGGCGGCGTGCTTCAACCGGCCCAGGGACGGGGCCCAGAGCTCCAGGAAGTCCTCCTCGTCCACGTATTTCTTCTCGCAGTAGTACCCGGCGACGTCCAGGGCCGCCAGGGCCCGGTTGGCGAGTTCGTAGTCGAGCGGGCCGAGGTCCTCGACCGCGCCTTGGCGACGGTAGAGGTCGAACAGCACCTTCCGCCCTCTCTGCAATTCCGGAGAGATGAGCGTTTCGTGCAGCCTCAGGAACACATCCCGTTTGTCCGTCCGTGTCGCGTAGAGAACGGCGAGGCCGCTCACGAGCAGGGCGACGAGCGAGATGACAAGCCCCGCAATCTGCATCTCCGACTCCAACCACCGGTGATCGACGCCAGTCCCGTGCCATCCTGCCCCGATGACCGCGAACACATCCCACACCCTCCCCGACGGCCGGCCCGTCCCCCTCCTGACCGGTGACGAACTTCCCATGCTGGAGAGCTGGTTGGAGTTCCATCGGAGCACGCTCGCGCTGAAGTGCGCCGGGCTGGACGACGAGCAGGTGCGGCAGGCCTCCGCCGAGCCGTCCGCGTTGACGTTGCTCGGGCTGGTGCAGCACATGGCCGAGGTCGAACGGAACTGGTTCCAGCGGGCGTTCGCCGGGCTCGACGTGCCTGCGGTCTTCGAGGAGAGAACCGGGTACGCCCTCGACGCCGGGCGGGGGCTCGACGAGGCGTTGGCCGTCTGGCGGCGGGAGATCGCTCGGGGGCGTGAGCTGATCGCCGGGCGGGGGCTGGAGGAGACCGGACGGATCGTCGACGGGGCGATGGCCGGGATCGAAGTGAGTCTGCGGTGGGTGCTGATCCACATGATCGAGGAGTACGCCCGGCACAACGGTCACGCCGACATTCTTCGTGAGCGTATCGACGGGGCCACCGGAACCTGAATTCGACAATGGGAACTCCAGGTTCTCCTGCCCCGGATTCCCTACCTTAAACAAGGGGATTTCACGGGGATTTCGAGAGGACTCCACGCCGGCGTGACGCATGGCACAAGCGATGCGATTTGTCACCTTTTGCGGCGGGCAAATAGGCACACAACCGACGCCTACCTCTCCCGCATCACGGAATCCCCACCGCCTCTCCATGCGTTATTGAATTTCCCTGGGTAAGTTCAATCCGCATGACCACCGCACCCGCAGACCTTCTTATCGACCGCCCGACCATTGCGGACGGGGCCGCGCTCTGGCGTATTGCCAAGGAATCCGGGACCCTCGATCTGAACTCGTCCTACAGCTATCTGCTGTGGTGCCGGGACTTCGCCGCCACCTCGGCGGTGGCGCGAACCGAGAGCGGCGAGCCGGTCGGGTTCGTCACCGGTTACGTACGGCCCGAGGACCCGCGCACCCTGCTGATCTGGCAGGTCGCCGTGGACGCCGCGCACCGCGGGCGCGGGCTCGCCGCCGCCCTGCTCGACGGGCTCACCGCGCGACTCGTCGCCGACCGCCCGCTCGTCACCGTCGTCGAGACCACCATCACCCCGGGCAACACCGCCTCCGAGCGGCTGTTCGCCTCGTACGCCGCCCGGCATGACGCTGCCGTCAGCCGCGAGGTGCTGTTCGGCGCTGAGCTGTTCCCGGACGGCCCGCACGACCCCGAGGTCATCTACCGGATCGGCCCTCTGTCCCGCTGAGCCGCCGCACCCCCCGCACCCCCCGCACCCCCACACCCCCACACCCCCACACCCCCACACCCCCACACCGAGGAGTGTTTCGTCGTGAGCATCACCCAGCCCGACCTCAGCGTCTTCGAGACCCTCGAGTCCGAGGTGCGCAGCTACTGCCGCGGCTGGCCCGCCGTGTTCGACCGTGCGCAGGGCAGCCGCATGTACGACGAGGACGGTCATCGGTATCTCGACTTCTTCGCCGGCGCCGGGTCTCTCAACTACGGCCACAACAACCCGGTACTCAAACGGGCGTTGATCGACTATCTGCTGCGGGACGGCGTCACGCACGGGCTCGACATGTCGACCGTCGCCAAGCGGTCGTTCCTGGAGACCTTCCAGGATCTGGTGCTGCGCCCGCGTGACCTGCCCTACAAGGTCATGTTCCCGGGCCCGACCGGCACCAACGCCGTGGAGTCCGCGCTGAAGCTGGCGCGGAAGGTGAAGGGGCGCGAGGCCATCGTGTCGTTCACCAACGCGTTCCACGGGATGTCGCTGGGCTCGCTCGCCGTGACCGGAAACGCGTTCAAGCGGGCCGGCGCCGGGATCCCGCTGGTGCACGGCACGCCCATGCCGTTCGACAACTACTTCGACGGCCGGATCCCCGACTTCCTGTGGTTCGAGCG
Source organism: Streptomyces sp. NPDC050263 (assembly GCF_040655955.1). Taxonomy (NCBI): domain Bacteria; kingdom Bacillati; phylum Actinomycetota; class Actinomycetes; order Kitasatosporales; family Streptomycetaceae; genus Streptomyces; species Streptomyces sp. NPDC050263. The sequence continues at coordinate 42,684 of NZ_JBFAKW010000034.1, forward strand.
GCTGTTGGAGGACCAGGGGTCCGGGCTCAACAAGCCCGCCGCCGTGATCGTCGAGACCGTGCAGGGCGAGGGCGGCATCAACGTGGCGCGGCCGGAGTGGCTGCGCGCGCTCAAGGAGCTGTGCGAGCGGCAGGACATGCTGCTGATCGTCGACGACATCCAGATGGGCTGCGGGCGCACCGGAGCGTTCTTCTCCTTCGAGGAGGCCGGCATCGTCCCGGACATCGTCACCGTGTCCAAGTCGATCAGCGGCTACGGACTGCCCATGTCGCTCTGCCTGTTCAAGCCGGAACTGGACGTGTGGGAGCCGGGCGAGCACAACGGCACCTTCCGCGGCAACAACCCGGCCTTCGTCACCGCCACGGCCGCTCTGGAGACGTACTGGGCCGACGGGTCCGCGATGGAGAAGCAGACCCGCGCGCGTGGCGAGCAGATCGAGCAGGGACTCATCTCGATCACCGAGGAGAACCTCGCCGACGTCAAGGAGTACCGGGGCCGCGGTCTGGTGTGGGGCCTGGAGTTCCACGAGAAGGCGCGGGCCGGGCGGGTCGCCAAGCGGGCCTTCGAACTCGGGCTGCTGATCGAGACGTCCGGTCCGGAGAGCGAGGTCGTCAAGCTGCTGCCGGCCCTGACCATCACCCCGGAGGAGCTGGACGAGGGCCTGAGCGTCGTCGCCCGGGCCGTCCGCGAGACCGTCTGACAGAAAGGGGCGTCATGATCGTCCGTTCGTTCAAGGACATCGAAGGCACCGACCGCCATGTGCGGGCGGCATCCGGCACCTGGGAGAGCAAACGCATCGTGCTGGCCCGGGAACGGGTCGGGTTCTCGCTGCACGAAACGATTCTCTACGCCGGCACCGAGACGTCGATGCGGTACGCGAACCACGTCGAGGCCGTCGTCTGCACGGCGGGCGAGGCCGAGCTGACCGACCACGAGACCGGGCGGACGCATCGCATCACGCCCGGAACCATGTACCTCCTCGACGGGCACGAGCGGCACACGCTCCGCGTCAAGGAGGACTTCCGCTGCCTCTGCGTGTTCAACCCGCCCGTGACCGGACGGGAGGACCACGACGAGAACGGCGTCTATCCCCTGCTGACCGAGCCCGAGGAGGTGTGAGCACCGTGACCACCACGCTCACCGATCTCTACCCCACCCGTGGCGCCGCCGAGGTGTCCGTCCCCCGTCAGGACCCCGTCGTCTGGGGCTCCCCCGACACTGCGGGTCCGATCCCGTCGGACGGCCTCCAGCGCTACGAGCGCGACGGCTTCCTCGCCGTCGAGAAGCTGATCAGCGACGACGAGGTGACCGTCTGCCGGCGGGAGTTGGAGCGGCTCGTCGCCGATCCGGCGATCCGGGCCGACGAGCGGTCGATCGTCGAGCCGCGGTCCAAGGAGATCCGGTCCGTCTTCGAGGTGCACAAGCTGAGCCCCGTCTTCGCCGCCCTCGCCCGCGACGAGCGGGTCGCCGGGCGGGCCCGGCAGATCCTCGGCTCGGACGTGTACGTCCACCAGTCGCGGATCAACGTCAAGCCGGGCTTCGGGGCCGGCGGCTTCTACTGGCACTCCGACTTCGAGACCTGGCACGCCGAGGACGGGCTGCCGAACATGCGGACGGTGTCCGTCTCGATCGCGCTGACCGAGAACCTCGACACCAACGGCGGGCTCATGATCATGCCGGGCTCGCACCGGACGTTCCTCGGCTGCGCCGGGGCCACCCCCGAGGACAACTACAGGAAGTCGCTGCAGATGCAGGACGCGGGCACGCCGTCGGACGAGGCGCTGACCGAGATGGCGAGCGAGTACGGCATCCGGCTCTTCACGGGCGAGGCCGGTTCGGCGACCTGGTTCGACTGCAACTGCATGCACGGGTCCGGCGACAACATCACGCCGTTCCCGCGCAGCAACGTGTTCCTCGTGTTCAACAGCGTGGAGAACACGGCCGCGGAGCCGTTCGCGGCGCCGATCCGACGGCCGGAGTTCATCGGCGCCCGGGACTTCACCCCGGTGCGCTGACCGCTTCGGGCCTTGACCCCCCGGCCGTCGGCCGGGGGGTCAGCCCGCGAGCACGTCCAGCAGGCGGTCGACGTCCGCGGGCGTGTTGTACAGGTGGAAGGCGGCGCGCAGGTTGCCCGCGCGGTGGGAGACCTCGATGCCCGCGGCGCTCAACTCGGGCTGGCGGACGCCGAGTCCGGGCACGGAGACGATCGCCGAGCCGGGGGCGGGCACCGGTGCGTGGCCGAGGCCCGCCAGGCCCGTGCGGAATCGGTCGGCGAGGGCGAGGTCGTGGGCGTGGACGGCGGCCACGCCGAGTTCCTCGATGAGGTCGAGGGAGCGCCGCAGACCGGCGTACGTGAACAGGGCGTGGCTGAGGTCGAACCGCCGGGCGGAGTGGGCGAGTTCGGCGACGGGGCCGTAACAGCTGTCCCACGGCTCCTCCCCCGCGACCCAGCCCGCCAGCACCGGCGTCAGCCCGCCGAAGTCCTCCGGGACGACGAGGAACGCCGCTCCGTGCGGGCCGAGCAGCCACTTGAAGGAGACCGAGGCGGTGTAGTCGTACGCGTCGGCGTCCATCGGCAGCCAGCCTGCGGCCTGGGAGAAGTCGACGTAGGTGCGGGCCCCGTGCGCGTGGGCCGCCTCGCGCAGCGCGGGCAGATCGGCGATTCGGCCGTCGGCGGACTGGGCCGCGCTGACGGCGACCAGCGCGGTGCCGGGCCGCACCGACTCGGCGATCCGTTCCAGCGGGACGGCGCGGACCTTGAGGTCGCCGCGGACGTGGAACGGGTTCAGCACGGAGGTGAAGTCGTCCTCGGCGGTGAGGACTTCCGCGCCCGCGGGGAGCGAGGCGGCGATCAGACCTGTGTGCGCGGCGACCGAGGCGCCGAGCGCGACCCGGTCGGCCGGAACGCCGGCCAGCCGGGCGTACGCGGCCCGGCAGGCCTCCACGTCCTCGTACAGCGGAGTCAGCGGCCGGCCCTCGGCCCGCAGCAGCGCCGCCGTGTGCAGCGCGGCGACGGTGCGGGCCGGCAGCAGGCCGTTGCTCGCGGTGTTCAGATACGTGTGCTTCGGGGCGAACTCGGCGCGGACGAGGGTCTCGAAGGTCTCCATGGCTCCACTCTGCGGCCGGGAGAAGTCTCAGTCCATTGCGAATTCTTACGCAAAACCCCTAAGCAACGCTTATAATTCCGCTCCCACCTGCGCGTCTCAGTGCTGGGGCACGGCACAGCCGTCCGGGCCGCAGGCCTCCGCGCCGCCGTCGTCGAGCAGCTTCAGCGGGGAGCGGTCGCCCCAGGCCTGGGTCAGGGCCTGGGTGAAGACCTCGGCGGGCTGGGCGCCGGAGATGCCGTAGGCGCGGTCCAGGACGAAGAAGGGCACCCCGTTCGCACCGAGCTGGGCGGCCTCGCGCTCGTCGGCGCGGACCTCGTCGGCGTAGGCGGTCGGGTCGGCGAGCACCTTGCGGGCGGCCTCGGCGTCGAGACCGGCCTCGACGGCCAGCTCCACGAGCCGCTCGTCGCCCTCGGAGAAGACGGACCGCTCCTCGGCGAAGTTCGCCCGGTAGAGGATCTGGATCAGCTCGTCCTGGCGGCCCTGCTCCTTGGCGAGGTGCAGCAGCCGGTGCATGTCGAAGGTGTTGCCGTGGTCGCGGTCCCGGGTGCGGTAGTCGAGGCCGATGGCCGCGGCCTGGGCGCCCAGGTTCTCCTCGCCGGCCCGCGCCTGCGCCTCGCTCATGCCGTACTTCTTGGTGAGCATCTTGATCACGGGCTGGACATCGCCCTTGGCACGGCCGGGGTCCAGCTCGAAGGAGCGGTGCACCACCTCGACCTGGTCGCGGTGCGGGAAGGCCTCGAGCGCCTGCTCGAAGCGGGCCTTGCCCACGTAGCACCAGGGGCAGGCGATATCGCTCCAGATCTCGACGCGCATCTCTCGGCTCTCTTCAGGTCGGGTGACGGATGTATCGGGTGACTGATGTATCGGATCACCGGTTATATCGGGGTGACCGATATTTGGGTGAACCTTCAATCAGCTCGTTTCATTCCCGCCGTCTCCCCGCGCCGAGCCGCGCTCGGCCGAGCCGCGCTCAGCTGCCGTCCCTCAGGTCGTCCGGCCAGTCGGTGCGGAACTCGAGGTGGTCGTAGGTCACGACGCACCCCTCCCCCATCGGCGACTGCGTCATGAAGCCGACCAGCGCCGCGCCGGTCTCCTTCTCCTCACCGAGCGTGAACAGCCGGACGAAGGTCCAGCGCTTGCCGTCCCGGGAGGCGTGGAAGGCGAAGGCACGACCGGTCCGGCTCACCCGCAGCCAGACCGAACTCCCCTCCACGGTGAAGGAGTTGGCGTCGTCGGAGTGCCCCCGGGTGACCACCGTGCAGACGGTCGCCACATCCGGGGAGTACTCCAGACACAGCTTGGCCCAGGCCCGCTCGCCGACCTGGACGTACAACGCGCCCGCGTCGAACGCCCAGTTGAACCCCACGGTGACGCGGGCGATCAACTGGAAGTCCCCCTCGGGCGCGCCCAGCAGCCGGGGCGCGTCGGCGGCGGGGTCCAAAGCCTCCCCGGTGGGCGGCACGAACCGGTCCTGCCGAGCCCCGGCCCACCCGGTCAACACCCCGCCCTCATGAGACCAGTGCCCGTCGGGCCCATAGGTACGAAGAGGGAAAGGCAGTTCGGGCAGTGTGACGTCCATGCACTGATTATCCAGACGGAGGACGGACCCCCCAACGGCGCACCCGCGGAGCGCTACCGCTCCAAGCGCCCGTTGAACCGCCGCGGCAGCCCCAGCTCGTTCTCGTCCCGAAGCTCGACCGGCAGCAGCGCCGCAGGCGTGTTCTGGTAAGCCACGGGCCGCAGCCACCGCTCGATGGCCGTCCCGCCCACGGAGGTGGACGTGGACGTCGTCGCCGGGTACGGACCGCCGTGGTGCTGCGCGGGGGCCACCGCGACGCCCGTCGGCCATCCGTTCACGAGAACGCGCCCCGCCAGCGGGGTGAGCTCCGCGAGGATCTCCACGCCGCGCCCCTCTCCGGCGGCCTCCCCCTCGGACAGCTGAACCGTCGCCGTGAGGTTGCCCGGCAGCCGCGACAGCACGGCCCTGACCTCACCCTCGTCCTCGTAGCGGGCCACGACGGTGACCGGCCCGAAGCACTCCTCGAGGAGGAGATCATGCGCGCCCTCGGCGGCGAGCCGGGCCGCGGGCACGGTCAGGAACCCCGCGCTGACGGTGTGCTCGCCGCCCGCGCCGGGCGTGACCGGCGACTCCACGTCGGCCAGCTCCGCGCGCTCGGCGACCCCGGCGATGAAGTTGTCCCGCATCCGGTGGTCGAGGAGCACGCCCGCGTCGGTGTCGCTGACCGCGTCCGTCAGCGACTTGACCAGCCCGTCGCCGGCCGCGCCGGAGGGCACGAGCACCAGGCCCGGCTTGACGCAGAACTGGCCGACGCCCATCGTCATGGACCCGGCGAGTCCGGCGCCGATGTCCTCGGCGCGCTCGACCGCGGCCGCCTCCGTCACCACGACGGGGTTCAGCGACCCCAGCTCGCCGTGGAACGGGATCGGGACCGGGCGGGCCGCCGCCGCGTCGAACAGCGCGCGGCCGCCCCGGATGGAACCGGTGAAGCCGGCCGCGGCGACCAGCGGGTGCTTGATCAGTTCGACGCCGGCCTCGAAGCCGTGCACCAGACCGAGCACGCTCTCCGGGATGCCGTGCTCGGCGGCGGCGGTGCGCACCACCTTGGCGACCAGCTCGGACAGCGCCGGGTGGTCGGGGTGCGACTTGACGACGACCGGGTTGCCGGCCGCGAGCGCGCTCGCGGTGTCGCCGCCCACGACGGAGAAGGCGAAGGGGAAGTTGGACGCCGAGTACACGGCGACCACGCCGAGCGGCACCTTGTAGCGGCGCAGGTCGGGGATGGGCGGGGTGGCGGCCCCGTCGGGGTGGTTGATGACGACGTCGAGGAAGGCGCCCTCGTCGACGATGTCGGCGAACGCGCGCAGCTGGTAGCAGGTGCGGGCGAGCTCGCCGGTCAGCCGGACCGGGCCGAGCGCGGTCTCGGCGTCGGCCACCTCGACGAGCGTGTCCTTGGCCGTCTGGAGCCGGTCGGCGGCGGAGCGCAGGAACGCGGCGCGGACGGTGCGGTCGGCGAGCGAGGCGCGCGCGTCGTGCGCGGCGCGGACGACGGTGTCGACCTCCTGGGCCGTTGCCTCCACCGCAACCTGTTCACGCTGCTTCCCGGTTCGGGGGTCGACACTCCAGACTGGTGCTGCTGCCACCGCGGGTCCCTCCACGTTTGGTACTGGCTCATTCACCAGGGTCGTTCGATATGCTGAACGCTGTCTCTGATGATGAATATGCTGTCGGAGCGTATTTCCCGTCGAACGAAGGGGTCAAGGGCGATGTCGGCTGGCGAGACGGGGGGCGGAGCACAGGTCAAGTCCGCGGTGCGGACGGTTGAGCTGCTGGAATACTTCGCCGGCCGCCCCGGAATGCATTCCCTCGCGTCGGTCCAGGAGGCCGTCGGATATCCGAAGTCCAGTCTCTACATGTTGCTGCGCACGCTCGTGGAGCTCGGCTGGGTCGAGACGGACGCGACGGGCACGCGGTACGGCATCGGCGTACGGGCGCTGCTCGTCGGCACGTCGTACATCGACGGCGACGAGGTGGTCGCGGCGGCCCGGCCGACGCTGGACCGGCTCTCGGACGACACCACCGAGACCATCCACCTGGCGCGGCTCGACGGCACGAACGTCGTCTACCTCGCGACCCGCCAGTCCCAGCACTATCTGCGTCCCTTCACCCGGGTCGGCCGCCGGCTCCCCGCGCACTCCACCTCCCTCGGCAAGGCGCTGCTGAGCACGTATCCCGACGAGCAGGTCCGCAAGCTGCTCCCGGAGACGCTGCCGGCACTGACCGAGCATACGATCACCGACCGGGAGGCACTCATCGAGGAGCTGCGCCAGGTCCGTGAGCAGGGCTTCGCGGTGGACCGCGAGGAGAACACCCTGGGCCTGCGCTGCTTCGGCGTGGCGATCCCCTACCGCACCCCGGCCCGGGACGCGATCAGCTGCTCGGTGCCGGTCGCGCGGCTCACTCCGGCGCACGAACAGATGGTGAAGGACGCGTTGTTCGACGCGCGCGACCGGCTGACACTGGCGACCCGTAGGCTCTGAGGCATGCTGATCGATCTGCGCCGAGTACACGACAGCGACCTGCCGGTCTTCTACCGTCAGCAAAACGACCCCGAGGCCCTGCGGATGGCCGCCTTCACCCCGCAGGACCCGGCCGACCGGGATGCCTTCGACGCCCACTGGGAGAAGATCCGCGCCTCGTCCGCCGTGCTGCGCACGATCCTGGCCGACGGCGACGTCGTCGGCAGCACGGCGGTGTACGGGGAGCCGGGCGAGCGCGAGGTGACGTACTGGGTGGACCGGGCGTACTGGGGCCAGGGCATCGCCACGGCGGCGCTGTCGGCCCTGCTCTCCGAGGTCCCGGAGCGTCCGCTGTTCGCGCGGGCGGCCGCCGACAACGCCGGTTCGCTGCGCGTCCTGGAGAAGTGCGGCTTCCGCGCCACCGCCCGGGCCGCCGGGTACGCGAACGCGCGCGGCGCGGAGATCGAGGAGATCGTGCTGCGCCTGGAGAGCTGAACCGACCGCAGACGCCTCCGACGGCCAGATGAACGGACGATGAGAAAAACGGGCGGGCGGGAACGAACCGTTCCCGCCCGTTCGTCTTTCTGTTCGCCATGAACAAGACGATCAGGCGCGCCTCGGTCTTCGCGCTGCTGCTGGTGTTCACCCTGCTGCTCCGGGCGACCTGGGTGCAGTTCTACGAGGCACAGGCGCTCGCGGACGACACAGACAACCGGCGCAACGCCATCGAGACGTACTCGGAGCCGCTCGGGAACATCATCGTGGCCGGAAAGGCGATCACCGGCTCGGCCGCCACGACCAGCGGCGACCTCAGATACAAGCGCACGTACACGGACGGCGAGCTGTACGCGGCGGTGACGGGCTACGCCTCGCAGTCCTACGCCCCCACCCAGCTGGAGGGCATCTACGCGGACCTCCTCAACGGCACGGACACCCGGCTGAAGACCGTGCTGGACACGGTCACGGACAAGCGGGCCGACCCGGGCAACGTGATCACGACGATCGATCCGGCCGTGCAGAAGGCCGCGTACGACGCGCTCGGGGACAAGAAGGGCGCGGCCGTCGCGATCGACCCGACGACCGGCGAGATCCTCGCGGTCGTGTCGACCCCGTCGTACAACCCCTCGTCGCTGACCGACGCCAACACCGCCGGGACGGCGTGGAAGTCGCTGAACGCGGACTCCGACAAACCGCTCACCAACCGGGCGCTGCGCCAGCCGCTGGCCCCGGGCTCGACGTTCAAGCTGGTGGTGGCGGCCGCCGCGCTGGAGGACGGGCTGTACTCGTCGGTGGACGAGAAGACCGACAGCGAGGACCCGTACACCCTGCCAGGCACGCGGACGGTGCTGGCGAACGAGAACACGTCCGCGCCCTGCGAGAACGCCACGATCCGGGTCGCGCTCCAGTACTCCTGCAACAACGTGTTCGCGCACATGGCCGTCGAGCTCGGGCAGGACAAACTCAGGGCGATGGCCGAGAAGTTCGGCTTCAACGACAAGAGCCAGGACGTGCCGGTACGGGCGTACCCGAGCGTGTACCCGTCCGACATGGACGAGTCGTCCACCGCCCTGACCGGCATCGGCCAGTTCGACGTGACGGCGACCCCGTTGCAGATGGCGATGGTGTCGGCCGCCATAGCCAACGGCGGCAAGCTGGTCTCGCCGCACATGGTCTCGCAGATCACCAACGGCAGCGGCGATGTCCTGACGGACTACGACGACGACGCGACGAGCACGCAGATCGTCAGCTCCTCCACCGCCGAGCAGTTGCAGTCGGCGATGCAGACGGTCGTCGAGAAGGGCACGGGCACGAACGCGATCATCGGCGGCGTCACCGTCGGCGGCAAGACGGGCACGGCCCAGAACGGCGAGAACAACAGCAAGGCGCCGTACGCCTGGTTCACGTCCTACGGGAAGTCCGACACCTCCGACAAGCAGGTCGCCGTGGCGGTGGTGGTCGAGCAGTCGGACGCGGCCCGCTCCGAGGTGAGCGGCAACGGCCTGGCGGCCCCGGTGGCGAAGGCGATGATGCAAGCAGCGCTCAAGTGACCCCCTGGGGCGCACTCCCCAGGGGTGCGGGGCTGTATCACTGTGCGGCTCCGCCGCGTGGGCGCGACCGGCCACGGCCAACCTCAGCCGGTCGCGCCGCGAGACGTACTACTTCACGCCGAGCACCTGCTCGATCGGATCGATGCCGAAGTACACCAGGAACAGCGCCGAGGCCCCCCACAACAGCCAGTGCACGTCCTTCGCCTTGCCGAGCACCGTCTGGATGAGCACGTACGCGACGAAGCCCGCGCCGATGCCGTTGGTGATCGAGTACGTGAACGGCATCACGGCGATGGTCAGGAACGCCGGGATGGCGATCTCGTACTTGTCCCAGTCGATGTTCTTGACCTGGGTCATCATCAGGAAGCCGACGGTGACCAGGGCCGGGGCGGCCGCCTGGAGCGGGACGATGGTGAGGACCGGGGTCAGGAACAGGGCGAGGGCGAACAGGCCGCCGGTGACCAGGTTGGAGAACCCGGTGCGCGACCCTTCACCGACGCCGGCCGCCGACTCGATGTAGGAGGTCGCCGAGGACGAGGAGGCCGCGCCGCCCGCGACCGCCGCCGCGCCGTCGATGAGCAGCACACGGCCGAGCTGGGGCACCTGCCCCTTGTCGTCGAGGAGTCCGGCCTCCGCGCTGATGCCGACGACGGTGCCCATGGTGTCGAAGAAGTCGGACAGCACGAGCGTGAAGATCAGCAGGACGACGGTGACGGCGCCGGTCTCGCTGAACGCGCCGAACAGGCTGAAGTGGCCGAGGAGCCCGAAGTCCGGGGTGTCGACGATCTTGTCCGGCCAGGACGGCGTCGTCAGGCCCCAGGCCTTGATGTCGGCGATCGAGTTGATGACGATCGCGAGCACCGTCATGGTGACGATGCTGATCAGGATCGCGCCCTTGACCTTGCGGGCGAGCAGTCCGACGGTCAGCAGCACGCCGAGGCAGAAGACCAGGACCGGCCAGCCCGAGAGGGTGCCGGTGCCGCCGAGCTGCACGGGGACGGTCGTGCCGGCGATGTCGGGGATGCGGGTGACGAACCCGGCGTCCACGAAGCCGATGAAGGCGATGAACAGGCCGATGCCGACGCTGATCGCCTGCTTCAGCGGCTGCGGGATGGCGTGCATGACGGCCTCGCGCAGACCGGTCATCACCAGCACGCAGATCAGCAGGCCCTCCAGCACGACGAGGCCCATCGCGTCGTCCCAGCTCATCAGCGGGGCGATCTGGAAGGCGACGACCGCGTTGAGGCCGAGGCCGGCGGCGAGCGCGAGGGGCAGGTTGCCGGCGACGCCCATGATGATCGTCATGACCGCGGCCACCAGGGCGGTGGCCGTGGTGAGTTGGACGGCGTCGAGCTGGTGCCCGAACTTGTCCTTCGCGCTGCCCAGGATGATGGGGTTCAGGACAAGGATGTAGGCCATGGTGAAGAACGTGGCGAAGCCGCCGCGTATCTCCCGGCCGAAGGTGGACCCCCGCTCGGAGACCCTGAAGAACCGGTCGACGCTGTTCACGTGCAACTCCTTGCTGCCTGAATGATCGGTGCGGATGCTGGCTGGATTGTTCCCTTGTTGAACCGTGCTCAGGTTTTCGCCGTGTTACGGAATCGGGCCCCCGCGCAGCTCCCTGCGGCCACTTGACGCTCGAACCCCCGTACCAATCCGGGAGTTGGATCACTGCTACGCTTCCGGATCTCCCCCGACTCCTCCCCGGGAAGTCCGCAGGTCATCCATATGACATGCACAGTCACGCGAGAAGAGGTCACCCGTGGGCACAGTCGTCGACGACGCCGCCTCGGTGGAATTCCATGCCTTCTTCGACCGCCACTACGCCGAACTGTCCCGGCTCGCCCACCTGCTGACCGGTGAGGCCGACGCCGCCGACGACCTGGCGGCGGACGCGCTCCTCGCGCTGTGGAACCGCTGGGACCGGGTCCGGGCGGCCGACCACCCGGTGGCGTACGCCCGCGGCGTCGTCGCCAACCTCGCCCGCACCCGCATCCGCAGCGCCGTCCGTGAGCGCCGCAGGATCGCGCTGTTCTGGTCGCAGCGCGAGGAGAAGACGGAGAACCCCGACGTCGCGGGCGTGGTGGACGTGCAGTCCGCGCTGCGTAGACTTCCGTTCCGCAAACGGGCCTGTGTGGTGCTCCGGCATGCCTTCGACCTCTCGGAGAAGGACACCGCGCTCGCCCTGGGGGTCTCGGTGGGTACGGTGAAGAGCCAGACCTCGAAGGGGATGGCCGAGTTGCAGAAGCTGCTCGGCGCCAAGGGAACTCCGCTCACGGTGCCTGCGATGGCGCGCACCGGTCAGACCGGAGGAAGGGACCGATGACGATGCAGCGGGACGTGCACGACGAACTGCGCGCCCGGCTGCACGAGGCGGCCGAGGCGCACGAGCCCGACCGGGCGCGCATCCTGGCGCGGGTCGAGCGCGGCATGGCGGGACAGACACAGGGGCAGGAGCGGTTCGACCACGATCACCGGGCGACCCGCCCGGCCCTGTGGGGCTGGACGCGGATCGTCGGCGCCACGGCGGCGGTCGCGGGCATGCTGGCGATCGGCGGCTACGCGGTCGCGTCCGCCGTGAAGGGTGACAGCACTCCGGCGCAGCAGACGGTCTCCGTCTCCTCGCCGCCGGTCGAGTCCCCGGACGCGACGAGCCGCCCGCCCTCCTCCCCGAAGGCCACGCCGAGCGCCGGCACCGGCGGGCAGGACCCGGTGCGGCCGAGCACCTCCGCGCCGAAGAGCCCCCGGGCGACGCCCTCCGCGCCCGCGGTCGCGATGCTGCCGGGCACGAGCGACGTGCAGGACGGCCCCCTGTGGTCGGACGGCTCGGTCGACCCGCACAGCAACGACTTCTGGGCGCAGAGCAACATCACGCTGAGGTCGTCCGAGGTGCTCACCGAGCTCACCGTGCAGTTGAAGGTCGCGCAGACCGGCGGCGTCTCGTCGGCGGGCGCCTGGCGCTCGCTGCCCGAGGACGACTTCACGTTCACGGTCGCCGAGCGGGACGGCTTCCTGGTCTACACATGGGTCCTCAAGGACGGCCGTACGGTCCCCGTCGGCGAGTGGGTGTTCGCCGGGCAGTACGACCACGACCGCGGCGGCCGCGACGCGAAGGACGACACCTACGCGGTCACCGGCACGTCGGACAAGCAACAGGGCTCCGTGGGCGGCGACTTCGCCTCCCACGAGAGCGACGAGGGCGACTCCTAGAGAAACTTCTGAAACGGCGGCAACTCTTTCCTCACCGGTGACGACCACAAGGCGTACGACACCCCCACGCACTTGAGGCATCGGCGTTCAGGCAGTCGAACATTCACGTACAACGTCCCGGCCACCGCCTGGAAGACGGACGCGGCCCAGTACAACGTCCTCGAGCTCAACATCGTGAGCGGCCAGACCGGCACCGCGTACCTGAGCCCGGGCACATCGTTCGACTGCATGGACCTTTTGGCATGACGGGCTCGGCATGCGCGCCCTCAGGGGCGCGGGGCTGTGTCGACGTGCTGCTCCGCCGCGTGTGCGCGACCAGCCACCCACAACCCGCGCCCCGAACCCGACGATCAGTTCATGGTGGACCCGATGGTCGTGGACCCGGTGGTCAGAAACGCCGTCGCCGGGAGCGCACCGCCCGCCTGCCGCGCGGCATACGCACTGCTCGCGTCCGTCGACCTGAACGCCGGCGTGGACACCCCGCCGTCCCAGTTGTTCGCCGCGGAGACCGCCGCCGACCCCGTCTTCGACAGCCCGCCCTTGTTGCCGACCGCGAGATTCCGGGCCAGCCGGGCCTTGCCCGTGGCGAAGTAGAAACCCGTCTCCGCGTTCGCGTACGCCGTGTTGCGGTTGAGGACGATCGCCCCGGTGTTGGAGTTCTCGGTGAACCCGTTCAACGTGTTGTCCCAGGCCGCGTTGTTGTTGACGACGTGCGCCACCGCGACGCCCCCGCCGCCGAGCTTGAAGCCGTTGCCGTTCCCCTCGAACGCGCTGTCGCTCCACCGGTTCTTGCCGTTGCCGAAGGCCCACGAGTGGTCGATGGTGACCGCGGTGGAGAACTGCCAGAGGTCGAGCCCGTCGTCCGAGTTGTTGTAGAGGCGCGCGCCGGTGATCCGGTTGCCGGTCCCCGAGCCGAACTTGACGGCGATGCCGTCGGCGTTCTGTCCGTGCCCGGCCGCGTCGTAGTTGCCGTAGCTGTCCAGGTTCTGCACGAGGTTGTTCACCGTGTTGTCGCCGCGGAGCGTGAACCCGGAGTCCCCGTTGTTCGCGGTGACCAGGTTCTTGAAGATGCCGCCGGTGGAAGAGGTGACGACGAACCCTTGTGCCGGGGAGGACTGGAAGGTGAGGTTCTGGACGGTCCAGTAGCTGCCGTAGACGCCGGCGAGCCAGGAGCCGGCGGGCAGCTTGGAACCGTCGATCTTCACCTTCTCGCTGCCGTAGGCCTGGAGCGTGATGCGGGCCGAACCGGTGCCGCTGGCCGTCGACTTGAGGGTGGCCGTCGGGTAGTAGGTGCCGGCGCGGACCTGGATGACGGTGCCGGCCGTCGCGTTCTTCACGGCCGACTCGAGCTGCGCGGTGGTGGACACCGTGACCGTCGACGAGGCGGCCTGCGCGTCGCCGTCGGACAGACCGAGGTAGACGCCGCCCGCCCCCGCGGAGACGGCCACCGCGGCGGCGATCGAGAGCGTGCGCGTTCTGCGGTGGCGTCCGGTGCTCAAACGCACGGGGCGTTCCTTTCGCTGAGGCTGATGGGAGGAAACGGGCCGGAGTGGCCGCCCCGGCCCGTTTCTGCACACCAGTCGCCGCCATGCCGGGAAAGGGTTGCCGCGTCCGGGCGAAAGAGATCGAAACTTTCGCTCCCCTCCCGCCCCACTCCCACCGATCGAGGACTACCACGTGGCCTACGCGACGGGACCGTCCCCGCTCGGCCCGTGGACCGAGCGGGGACGATCCTGTCGCGTTGAACGGCCCCGGCAGGCCGGGCGGCGACGGGACGCACCGCGAGACGACCGTCGACCGGCTGAGGTTCGCCGCGGACGGCGACATCCTGCCGGTCGTGCCGACCCTGGAGTCGATCAGGCCCGCGCGATCGACTCGGAGCGTCAGCTGACGAAGTACGTCGGGTTCGGCAGCTTGTACTTCTGGTCGGCGTAGCCGCCCTCGAGGTCGGAGTACTGGTCGCCGAAGTTGGCGATGATGTCGTACCCGAGGTCGTCCTCGATGTGCTTGCGGGTGCCGGACTTGTACTGGACGGTCGTGCAGGTCCAGGTGCCCGGGGTGGCGCAGGCGCTCAGGTAGGACGGCGGGTTCGCCGCGTTCTTGAGGAACATGTGGTCGGCGTCGAGATTGACGTCGGCGCCGACCTTCTTCAGGTTGTCGACCGCGGCCGACCGCTGCGCCTCGCCGAGGCCCGAGTTGTAGAACACCTCGACGCCCTTGTTCTCGGCGTACCGCACCAGCTCGGGGCTGCCGAACACCGCCGGGCGGTCGGCCTTGTTCACGTACGCCGCCCAAGTGGCGGAGTTGTACGTGTAGTTGTACCGCTTCTCGTAGTCGAGGCTGAGCAGCAGCGTGTCGTCGATGTCGAAGACGACCGCGGGCCGGTGGCCCTTCCTGACCGCCTTGCGGGCGGCCTGGTCGATGTACTTCCTCGCGGCCTTGTCGATGCTCGCGAGGTCCTTGGCGTACGGGCTGGTCGGCGACGCCTGGTAGACGCCGTTCGCGTCCGCCGTGGTCCCGTAGTAGGTGTCGATGTCCTTCACCAGGAGCCCGATGTTGTAGGGCTCGTGGGTGGAGTTGGCCGTGGACTGGCCGGCCGTCGCCGCGCCGGCGCCGTAGAAGGCGGCGCCGGCGACGGCGCAGGCCGCGGCGACGGCCGCGATACGCAGTGGCTTATGCATGACACGTTTTCTACGCGCGTCACCCGGGTGAGCGCGAGACCCGTTGCCCGATAGATGCCGGTTCGGCGGGCAAAAATCGGGTCAAGCCAACGGGTCAGGCGCTCTGGTGGCCCGTGCGCGTCAGTCCATGGCGGAAGGCGCCCATCGAGAACCCGACGGCCGCGACCCTGCCCGCGTGCACCCGGTCGAGGCCGGCCAGGAATCCGGCGGCGCGGACGTCCTCGCGGGCCATGAGTCCGGCGAGCGAGGAGCCGAGATTGTAGAAGTTGGAGGCGAGGGCCTGCTGTTGGTCGTAGCCGAGGGGGCCGCGGTCGCCCCAGCCGAGGGCGTCCGCGCAGAGCACGACATATCCGCGCCGGGCGAGCTCGTCGCCGACGAACCGGCCGCTGAAGTACCGCTGCGACCAGGCCTGCGCCGAGGCGAGCCGGGTGTCGTCGTACCAGGGCCGGACCAGCTTCTCCTTCCCGATGTCGAACTTCGCCCCATGGTCGTGCAGCAGGAGCACGGCCGGGAAGGGGCCGGGGCCGTCCGGGGTGAGGAGCAGAGCGCGGACGCGTTCGTGGCGGGTGAGGGAGAGGGTCACCGACTCCCCTGTGTAGCCGTCCTGTCGGCGCCGATCGCCGAACTCGGGGTCGTACGGCGTCCGGTCCGGGTCCTCCCGGCCGACGATCAGCAGCTCCTCGACCTTGGCGCGGGCGGCCCGGCGCCAGGCCCCGAAGTCGCGGATCGGGGAGTTCCCCCAGGCCAGGGGGAAGTTCAGCTCGGCCTTGAGAGCGGGGTGGAAGTCGGGCAGCGGCCCGTCCACGACTGCGGCGGCAGCGGCCTGCGCGGGCGTGGCGGCCGCTCCTCCCGCCAGCAGCGCGGCCCCGGTCCCCGCCACGAACGCCCGTCGGCCCACCGCCGCGGGGTCACGGGCGGCCATAGGGCTTCCAGTCCCCGAGATAGGTGCGCCGGGTGTGCGTGGCCGCCTCCTCGGCGGTCAGTTGCGGACGGTTTTCGGGAACCGTCATCACCGCGCCCGGGCCGGAGTTGGCATGTTCCCTGAACCTCATGGTCTGCCAGGGGTAGGCGTCGCGCATGTTGACGTAAGGGGTCACGGCGTCGATCCCGGGGCCGATCCAGGTGTCCCGCACGACCAGCGAGGGCCAGGCGGTCGTCTCGTACGACGGCACCCAGGGCCGGGCGATCTTGTACGCCGCGTCCTCGGCGCCGGAGGTGATCCGGCCGCGCAGGGCGAGGAACCCGTAGGGGTTGGCCCGGGCGGTGGCCGGGGCGAACACCATGCCTTTGGGGGTGAAGGTCACGTCCCGCTGAAGGGTGTGGAAGTGACAGGCGTCGAAGACCGCCCGCCCCCGCCCGAAGACGAAGTCGACGTCACCCTCGATGTAGCAGCGGTGGAAGTACTGCCGGTCGAAGGCGTCCAACGCGGTGGTGTCCGCGAAGAGGGTGTCCTGGTGGGCGAGGAGACGCACGTTCTCGAAGTGCGTGCGGTCGCCGGTGACGCAGGCGGCCACCGCCTGCGTGCCGGTGATCTCCGGATGGTCGGCGCGCAGCCAGTCGTTGGCGAGGGTGAGGTCGCGGACGGTGAGCCCGGGGGCGGCGGAGGTGAAGGTGGCGGAGCCTGCGGTCCCGTAGGTGCCCGAACCGTCGGGCTTCGGCGTCCCGTTGGCGTTGTCGAAGACGATGACGGCGGCACGTGGGTCTCGGCTGGCTCCGCGCAGGGTCAACTCCCCTGCCCCTGCGGAGATGTTGACGACCTCACGGTAGGTGCCCGGGTGGACGACGACCGTCCAGCCGGGGCCGGTCACCGCGTCGACGGCCGCCTGGAGGGAGTCGCCGGGGCGGACGTGCAGGACTCGGCGGGATCCGGTGGCGAGGGCGGGGGGCGCGCCGGCGGCGATCAGGCCCCCGGCCGTGCCGGCCGTCCCGGCCACGCCGACGATGCTCGTGAGCAGAGTGCGTCGGCGCATGTCAGCACCCGTCCTTCCACGGTCGCCAGTCTCCGAGGTAGGTCTCGCGGGTCGCCGACTCGGCCTGCTCCCGGGTGAGTCGGGGCCGGTTCTCGGGGACGGTGACGACCGCGCCCGGGCCGGTGTTGCGGTACTCGGCGAAGCGCTGGCTCTGCCAGGGGAAGGCGTCCGACATGTTGGCGTAGGGGGCGACCGCGTCGATGCCGGGGCCGAGGCGGGTCTCCCGGACGGTGAGCGAGGGACGGGCTGTGGTGTCGGAGCTGGGCACCCAGGGGCGGGCCAGCTTGTAGCAGGCGTCGGGGGCCTCGCTGCTCACTCGGCTGCGCGTCACCAGGTAGCCGAGCGGGTTGGCGCCCGCTGTGGAGGGGGCGAAGACGAACCCGTACGGGGCGGCCGCCAGGTCGGTGCGGTTCAGGGTGCGCAAGTGGCAGCGCTCGTAGACGGCCGTGGCCCGGCCGAAGACGAAGTCGACGTCGCCCTCGACATAGCAGTCCGCGAAGTACTGGCGGGCGAAGGCGGTCAGGGCGCGGGAGTCGGCGTACAGGGTGTCCTGGTGGCCGAGGAAGCGGCAGTGGCGGAAGGCGGAGCGGTCGCCCTGGACCTTGATGGCGACGGCCTGGGTGCCGACGATGTCGGGGTGGTCGGCGCGCAGCCAGTCGTTGGCGAAGGTGATCCAGCGGGCGGTGAAGCCGTCGGCCTGCACGGTCGTGGTGGCCGACCCGGTGGTGCCGTAGGTGCCGCCGCCCGGCTTGGGGGTGCCGGCGGCGTTGTCGTAGACGATCACTACGTCTTTCGCGTTCTCGGATGCGCCGATCCAGGTGGCCTCGGTGCGGGTGACGTCGAGGAGGACCGTCTCCCGGTAGACGCCCGGTGCGAAGACCAGGGTCCAGCCGCTGCCGCTGGCGGCGGCGAGGGCGTCCCGGACAGAGGTGTGGTCGCCCCGGCCCAGCGGGTCGACGTACAGGGTCTGGCCGGTGAGCCGGGCGGTCGGGGAGCCGAAGCGGCCGAACGGGCGCCTGCCGGCGGCGGGCGTCGCGGCCCCTGCGGGCGGTGCGGCGAGGCCGAGCGCGGCGGCCGCTCCCGCGGATGTGGCGAGGAACCGCCTTCTTGAAACGGGATGCATGCGGGTGCTCCTTGGTGGCGGTGCTGAGGGGCCGGGGCGGAGCGAGGCACCGCCCCGGCAGCCGTAGGGGACGGGGATCAGCCCAGGCGGCCGGCGCCCGCGCCGCAGTCGACGATCCGGGGGACCGACCTGGCGGGGTCGACCTCGGTGCGCAGGGTCGGCGTCCAGCCGGCGCCGGGCTGGAGGACCTCGCCGGGGATCTCCGCGTTGTGCACGGCGATCAGGTCGGTGAGGGTGCCGTTGACGTAGTTGTCGGCGGCGGTGACCGGTGCCACGTTCCACCGCTTCAGCACCTTGGCCGCGCTGACCCCGGTCGGCAGCGTGAACGCGTTGTGCTCGGCGACGAGTCGGGACTCCTTGCCGATGCCGAAGCTGTAGGCGAAGTCGCCGTTCGCGACGAAGTGGTTGTTGTAGGAGTCGACCTGTCCGAAGCGGACCCGGGGCGCGCGCTCGACCAGGTTCGAGAACAGGTTGTGGTGGAAGGTCACCTTCAGGTGCCCCCGGTCGCCGACGGCCGTCGACTCGCTGTCGCTGTTGCCGACGAGGATCGTCTTGTCGTGCTCGGTGAAGACGTTCCAGGAAGCGGTTACGTAGTCGGCGCCGCGCACGACGTCCAGCTCGCCGTCGTGCTGCTGGTAGAGCATCCCGAAGTAGGTGGGCGCGGCGCTGTCCGGGTGCGAGCCGTCGGTGAAGGTGTTGTGGTCCAGCCACACATGCGTGGAGCCGTAGACGACGGCGGTGTCGTACTCGGAGTTCCAGTTGCCCTTGTCGCCGTCGGTCGGGTCCCACTGCGGGAAGCAGTCGATGGGCGACTCGAAGGCCAGGTTCCGGATGATCACGTTGTCGACGGCCTTGATCTGGAGGCTGACGCCCTTGAACCCGGCGTTCTTCCCGATGCCGACGATGGTGGTGTTGGCGGGGATGTTCGCCTTGATGGCCTTGTCCTGGGCGGCGGCGGAGACGCGCCGCAGGCCCTCCGGGCTGTCGTCGGGCTCGGCGCTGAGGTCGGTGTCCAGGCCCCAGGCCTCGGGCGAGTACCTGGCGAGGTAGGCGTCGAAGTCGTAACCGGTCGCGGCGAAGGCGTCACATCCTTCCGCGACGGCGTCGATGACGCCCTTCACCTTGATGATCTTCGGGGTGGAGCCCCCGGCGGCGAGGGCGGCCTTGAACTGCGACCAGGTGGTGACGGTGTAGACGTGGTCGGCGTCGGCGGCCGATCCGCCCGTGGTCCCGGTGCCGTACGAGGCCCAGCCGTCGTTCGCGGGGAGGACCTGCCGGCCGAGGTCGCGGTCGGCGGAGCGGGAGGTGGATTCCGCCTGGGCGGCGGAGGCCGTGCCGGTGACGGACAGCACCAGTGCGGTGCATCCCACCAGCGCACCAATGACGCGTCCATGACATATCTGTGTACGCACTGTGCGGGTCTCCTCTTTGTTGCGAGAGCGGTTGCGAAAGCGGTTGCGAAAGCAGCTACGCGAGCGGTGACGACAGCGCCTCGGGCCAGCTGATCCAGGACGTCGGGATCTCGTCGTCCAGCCGGCGGACGTCGCACGGCGCGAGCACCCGGGTCCGCAGCAACTCCCGTGCGACGAGCCGCGCCACGGCGATCGCGCCCGGCGGATTGAAGTGCGTGTTGTCCTGCTCGGTCGCGGTCCAGTTGAAGTACGTCTTCGTCTCCTCGACCCCGAGCTCCTGCCACAGCGCGAGGGACAGGGCCTGGACGTCGAGCAGGGCCACCCGCTCCTCGGCGGCGAGCGCGCGCATGGCAGCCGGGTACTCGCCGTGCGTCGGCAGGGCGTTCCCGTCCGCGTCGAACCTGCGCCGCTCGACGGGCGTGGCGAGCACCGGCCGCGCGCCCTTCGCACGGGCGCCGGCGAGATAGCGGCGCAGGTAGTCCTGGTACGTCGTCCAGGGCTCGGTGTAGCGGGTCGGATCGGTGGTCTTCTCGTCGTTGTGCGCGAACTGGATCAACAGGAAGTCCCCCGGCCGGATCGCCGCGAGGACGGCGTCGAGCCGGCCTTCGTCGACGAAGCTCTTGGAACTGCGCCCGTTCACCGCGTGGTTGGCGACGGGACGGTCCGCCTGGAGGAAGAAGGGCAGCGCCATGCCCCACCCGGTCTCGGGCGCGGCGTCGGCGTACTTCTGCGCGGCGGTGGAGTCACCGGCGATGTAGAGCGTGCGGGGCCGGTCGGCGCCGGCCCGGGCGGGTGCGGCGGCGGCCGCACCGAGGGGGAGGGCGGCAAGCGCCGCCGAGGCGACCTGCCTGCGGGTAAGGGACACGAGTGCACCTCTCGACGAGGGTTCGGTGAATTCCCTGGGGCGCGGGGAGCTGCGCGACCGGCCACGACGGACCCGCAGCTCCCCACCGCCGACACCACGACCTACGCGTGGTTCTTCTTCCAGTCGGCCTGCGCCGTGTTCAACTGCTCGGCCACCGTGTCCAGGAAGTCCTTCGCGCTCATCTTGCCGAGCAGCACCTTCTGGAAGTTCGGCTCGTTGTCGGCCTTCGAGATCGTGTTCCAGTCGGGCAGGTAGTAGGGCAGCTGCACGATCTTCGTGGTGGTGCCCGCCAGCGCCTCGGCGGCCAGCTTCGTCGCCTCGGACTCCTGCACCCAGCTGTCCTGCGCCGCCTCGAGGTTCGCCGGCACCTGTCCCGCGGTCTTGTTCCACTTGCTGTTCGACTCGTGCGACGCGGCGAACTCGATGAACTTCCAGGCGGCCGCCTTGTTCTTGCTGGACTTGAACAGCCCGAGTCCGTCGACCGGGTTGGAGACCTGCACGCGCGTGCCGTCGTCCTGCGTCGGCGCCGGAATGCCCTTGAACTTGCCGGCCAGCGCCTTCTGGTGGTCGCCGTAGGAGCCGAGGTTGTGGCTCAGCATGCCGATGGTGCCGGAGTCCCACTGGGCGACCATCTTGGTGAAGTCGTTGTTGACGTCGGCGGCCGGGGTGTCCTTCTTGTACAGGCCGACGTACTTCTCCAGCGCGGCCACGTTCTTGGGGTCGTTGAGCGTGGTCTTGTCGCCGTTCCAGAACTGGGTGATGCCGCTCTGGCCGTAAGTGGCGTCCAGGGCCTGGGCGATGGATCCGGCGCCGCCGCGGATGGTGTACCCGAACGCGTTCTTGTCCTTGTTCGTCAGCTTGTCGGCGGCCGCGTAGAACTTCGTCCAGGTCGTCGGCGCGTCCAGACCGGCCGTCTGGAACAGGTCGGTGCGGTACCAGAGGGTGCCGTTGTTGGCGGAGGTCGGCACGGTGTACGTCTTGCCGTCGACGCCCGCCGCCTTGACGCCGTCGAGGAACTTGGTGTTGAGCTGGCTGTTCAGCGGGCTCTTCGCGATCCGGCCGTCCAGCGGTTCGAGGGCGCCCTGCGCGGCGACCTCGGCGAGCATCGCGGTGCCCACGCCGCCGACGTCGGGCAGCCCGCCGCCCTGGATGGCGGTGTCGTACTTGGACTGGACGCTGTCGGCGGGCACTCCGACGTACTTCACCTTGATGTCCGGGTTGGCCGACTCGAAGTCGGCGATGATCTCCTTCCAGATATCGGTACGGACACCGCCGTTGTTGTCCCAGAAGGTGATCTCGCCCTTGCCGGAGCCGTCGCCTCCCTTGTCCCCCGCGGCGCCGCTGCCGTCGTCACCGCAGGCGGTGGCGGTCAGCGCGAGCACGGAGCCCAGGGCGACGGCCAGGGCGGCGCGCCTGCTTCTGCGGATGCTGCTCTTCATGTGTTCGGCTCTCTTCTTCTGGATCCCGACGGAATATGAAGTTGTGGGGGGTCAATGGGTGGGGCGGTGGGCGGGTCGTGGGGGCAGTGGGCGGTGAGGTCAGCGGGTGGCGCCGGTGGGGGCGGACGGCGCCCGGCCGTCCGTGCCCTTCAGGTGGATCGCGACGGTGTACATCCGCGCGTCGGCGTCGCTCAGCTGCGGCCGGTCGGCCGAGCCGGTCGCGCCCGGCCCGTGGTTGCGGTACTCGGCGAACCGCGCGTCCCGCCACGAGAAGCCGCTCATGTCGGTCCACGGCGCGGACTTGACCGCCGCCGGCGGCTCGGTGTCCCGGATCAGCACCTGCGCGACCGCCGCCGGCTCCCCGCCCGGACGCCAGGGCCGGCCCAGGCGGAAGGCGTCGGCCGGGGCGTCGTCGACGACCCCCGGCCGGGTGATCAGGAACCCGTACGGGTTGCCGGTCCAGGTCGAAGCGGCCGTCAGGTAACCGTTGTCGGTGGCCGATCCGCGGCGCAGCAGCCGGATGACCGACCGGTCGATCACGGTGGCGGCCCGCCCGTGGACGAAGTCGACGTCGCCCTCGACGCAGGAGTCGCGGATCGTCGGGTTGCGGATGATCACGTTGTGCGTGCCGGGGTTCAGATGCAGTTCGCCGTGCACGATCTCGCCGGTGTCGCCGACGCCGACGATCGTCTTGTTCGAGGTCACGACGGTGTCGGAGCCGAAGGGCTCGGCGGCCACCGCGCCCTTGACCCGGATGACGTACGGCTCCTCGGCGGCCGCGTACCGCGCCGGCGAGGCCTGGTCGACGACGCTGACGACCTTGCCGCCGGCGCCTGCGGTGGTGGCGCCGGCGAGCGAGGCGAAGCCGTGCGCCCGGTCGGTCCAGCGGGCCGCCGTAGCGGCGGAAGCCACGGCGGCCGGTGCCCCGTCGGCGGCTTTCGGCCCGGCTGCGGCCATCGTCCCGCCGATGGCCGTCGGCCCGGCTGCGGCTTTCGCATCGCCGACGGCAGTCGGCCCGGCTGCGGCTTTCGCATCGCCGACGGCGCCCGGGCAGAGCGACGCCGCCGGACCGACGACGGCCGCCAGGACCGCACCCGGTCTCGGCAAGCGCTTGCTAGGGAAGTGCGTCATTGCGGCTCCCAGGCGTACAGGGAAAGTGAGTCAGAGAGGTCTGATCCGGAACTCGTCGAACGAGGCCGCCCCTGCGTGTCCCGTCCCGACGGGCGCGAGGGCGAAGAGGCCGAGCAGGGCGCCGACCCAGCGCCAGGGGGTGGCGGCGAAGACGGGACCCGAATACCGCAGACCCGCGCCGTCGCCGACGTCGTAGGCGAACCGACAACGCGCTCCGGAACCGATTTCTATCCGCAGTCGGGCCCGGCCCTCGGGGGCGAGCCGTGGGTGGGCCGCGTCCCGCTCCGTTTCCGCAACCGGTTCCGCGAAGCGGTGCACGAGATGGACGGCGCCGTCGGCTCCCCGCTGGAGGCCGATCCAGCCGAAGGCGTCGCCGAGGACCGCGAGGCCGGCCCGGGCTCCCGGTTCCTCGCTGTGCAGCCGCAGCTCCACCTCGACGGCGGACGGGAGCCCGGGCAGACGCTGGGTGAGGACGTTCGGCAGGGTCCGCAGATCGTGCGCGTCGGCCGTCCGTACGCAGGTCAGGCGCAGTCCGTCGGCGGAGTGCTGGGTGGCGAAGCCGTCCTGTGGGTTGGCCGTCCACGACCACTGGCGGCCGAAGCGTCCGCCGGGGAAGTCGTCGTCGGTCGCGGGCGCGGCGGGCGGCCCGGCGGGCAGGTCGGGCCGCCGGTGTTCCAGGACGGGGGCGCCCTCGTCGCCGATGACCGGCCAGCCTTCCGTCCCCCAGCGCAGGGGCTGGAGGTGGACGACCCGGCCGTGGGCGCCGCGCTGCTGGAAGTGCAGGAACCAGTCCTCGCCGGAGGCGGTGCGCACCCAGCCGCCCTGGTGGGGGCCGTTGACCTCGGTGTCCTTCTGTTCCAGGACGATCCGCTCCTCGTAGGGGCCGAAGAAGTCCCGGGCGCGCAGGGCGCCCTGCCAGCCGGTCTCCACTCCCCCGGCGGGGGCGAAGATCCAGTACCAGCCGTCGTGCCGGTAGAGCTTCGGCCCTTCGAGGGTGAACCAGCCGGGGATCCGGTCGCCCTCGACGATCAGCTTGCCCTCGTCGAGGACGGCCGTTCCCTCCGGGTGCATCCGGTGGCCGGTGAGCCGGTTCTTGACGCCGGCGCGGGACTTCGCCCAGGCGTGCACCAGGTAGGCATCGCCGGTCTCCTCGTCCCACAGAGGGCAGGGGTCGATGAGGCCCTTGCCCTCCTTGACCAGGTGCGGGCGGGTCCAAGGGCCCCTGATCTCGGGGGCGTTGACCTGGAAGACGCCCTGGTCCGGGTCGCCCCAGAAGATCCAGAAGCGGTCGTCGTGGTGCCGGAGCGAGGGCGCCCAGACGCCGCAGTCGTGGCGTGGGATCCTGAACTCGTCGGCCGGTTCGAGGCGTTCGAGGGCGTGGCCGACCAGCGTCCAGTTGACCAGGTCGCGCGAGTGCAGCAGCGGCAGGCCCGGGGCGCGGCCGAAGCTGGAGGCGGTGAGGTAGAAGTCGTCGCCCACGCGCACGACGTCCGGGTCGGACCAGTCGGCGTTCAGGATCGGGTTCGTGTACGTCCCGGGCTGCTCGTCCGTCACTGGCTGACCGCCTTCCTGACCAGGGCCGCCGCTTCGCCGCGGCCTGGGCGGCCGTCGGCGACGACGGTGACGATCCGGCGGACGGCCGTCTCGCCGGGCGGGATCGGCAGCCGCTCGGCCGAGGCCAGCGAGGAGCCGACGCCCGGGTACTCGGCGGTGCGGACGAACCAGGGGTCGCGGCGGGTGGTGTCGGTGGCGCCCGCGAAGACGAGCGTCCAGCCGACGCCGGCCAAGGCGAGCCAGTCGGCGCAGGTCCCGTGGACCGACGCCTCGCCCTCGGCCCCGGCGGTGAAGACGTCGGGGGCCGCGTCCTCCTTCCGGGCGCGCCAGAAGAAGCCGCCGTAGGCCGCGCCGGGGCGTCCGTTGGTCGCCGGGCTGCCGATGGACAGCGGGTCGGAGGTGACGTTGGTGAGGGAGAAGGTGAAGTCCAACGCCCATGCGGTGTCGGTGAGTTCGGTGGCCGCGACCGTACGGCGCTCGCGCAGCAGCTCCGTTCCGGAGGCGACCCAGCGCAGCTCCTCCACGAAGCCGTCGGGGTCGCGGAGCTGGAAGGAGCCGTGGCGCTGGGCGCCGTGGTTGTCGAGCTCGGTCGGGCCCTGGTCACGGACGTAGGTGCGGCCGCCCCAGAAGTTGTGCCCCTCGACGTCGGGTACGGCTACACCGACGCCGAGGTGGTGCGAGTGGTCGGCCGGGCTCAGTTCGGTGACCGCCGTGCCGGCCAGGGTGGTGACGGGGTGCAGATAGGGGCGCGGGGAGAGCCGGGCGGGCAGCTCGGGCCGGGTGGCATAGCGGCCGACCGGGCGGCCGGCGACACGCAGGACGACCGGTGAGTCGGGTGCCGGTGCGGTCATCAGGGGCTCACCTCTTTCGGGTGCGCGGTCGTGAACGCCCAGGGGGCGCCCAGTTCGGAGTAGAGGGCGAGGGTGTCGGCGGCGGCCGCGACGAGCCCGTCGATGCCGGGGACGACCCGTCGGTCCTCGTCGGGCAGCAAGTGCCAGGCGTCGTCGGGCAGTTGCACGGGGTCGGGGGCGGTCCGGATCGCCTCGACGACCCGCATGAACGACTCGGTGGCGCTGGGCGGGACGAGCAGCTCCGCACCGTCGGTGAGGTGGTCGACGAGGTTCTCCAGCAGGTCGGTGCTGCCGTACTCCAGCTCCTCGGGGCCGTGGCCGGCCCGCTGGAGCAGTACGCGGTCCTGCTTGTACCAGTAGGTGATCCGGCCGCGGCCGCCGTGGACGACGACGTACGGGTCGTCGGGGTCCTCGGCGCAGAGCGTGGCCGCGACGACGATCCGGAGGCCGTCGGCCGTGGTGACGCGGACGCAGGAGGTGTCGTCGGAGGCGATGGCGTTGGCGTGCGCCAGTTCGGTCTCGATGCCGGTGACGTCCTCGGCGCGGGTGGCGCCGGCCAGCGCGAGGGCGGTGGCGACGGCGTGCGCGAGCGGGTTGGTGAGCGCCCCGTCGATCACGTCGACGCCGTTCAGCCGCCGCTTGCCCGCCCAGGGCGCCCGCCGGTAGTACGACTCGGCGCGCGCCCAGGCTCCGGCGCCGCCGACGCCGTCCACCGCGCCGATCGCACCGTCGTCGATCAGCTTGCGGATCGCGGGCACGGCGTGCGAGCCCAGCGACTGGAAGCCGATCTGGCAGACCACGCCGGCCTCGGCGACCCCGTCGGCCATCCGGCGGAACTCGGCGTAGGACGGGGCGGGCGGCTTCTCCAGGAGGAGATGCACGCCCTTGCGGGCCGCGATCAGGGCCAGGTCGGTGTGGGTCGGGATCGGGGTGCAGATCACCGCGATCCGGGCGCCGGTCGTGTCGAGGAGCGTGCCGAAGTCGGCGGACTGTTCGGGCGCGCCGAGGCCCTCGGGGATCTCGGCCGGGGTCAGCGGGGTCAGCTCGCAGACGCCCGCCAGCCGGACGATGCCCTTGTCCTGGAGCCGTCGGATGTTGTCCAGGTGCCAGCGGCCGTGGCCGCGCGCGCCCGCGAGAACGATCGGGACCGGTGCGTTCATCGGTTCTGCGGTGCTCATGGGATCCTCCCTGCGCCCGCGCCGCGTGCCACCTCGCGGTCGGCTGCCGCGGCGCTGTCGATCTTTCCGTGCAGGGTAGGCGTCCAGCCGACGTCCGCCGTGAGATCCCGCTCGCTGCCGCTGTTGTAGGCGTTGTAGATCGCGAGGAGGTCCACCGGCCGGCCGTTGAAAAGGGTGCCCGTCTGATGCAGGACGGTGCCGTTCCAGCTCTTGACCAGGTCGGCGACCTCCACGTGCCCCGGGGTGTGGAAGACGTTGTTCTCGGCGTGGATCGCGGACTCGGTCGACACTCCGAGCGAGTAGCGGTGGTCGGCGCCCTCGGGGACCACGTACCGGTTGTCGTACAGGTGCACCTGCCCGAAGCGGACGCGCGGCGCGCGCTGGACGACGGACTCGAACTGGTTGTGATGCACGGTCACCCGGAGTTTTCCGCGGTCGCCGATGGCGGTGTCGCCGCTGCCGATGAGCATCGCCTTGTCGTGGTCGGCGAACCGGCTCCAGGAGACGGTCACCAGGTCGGAGCCGTTGGTGATGTCGAGCAGGCCGTCGTGGCGGAGGTAGTTGCGGGCGAAGCAGGTCGGCTCGTCCTCGTCCGGGTGGCCCTGGTCGCTCGCGGTGATGTGGTCGACCCAGACGTGGGTCGCGCCGGTCAGCCAGATGTTGTCGTACGCCGTCTTCCAGTCGCCGAGGCCGCCGGTGTTGGGCTGCCAGACGGGAAAGCAGTCGTAGGCGTCGCGCAGGTCGAGGTTGCGGAGGATGACGTTGTCGGCGTTCTTGACCTGGAGGCTCGCGCCCTTGAGGACGGCTCCCTTGCCCAGGCCGACGATGGTGGTGTTGGAGCCGACAGGCAGCACGATCCGCTCGGCCTGTTTCGCGGCCGAGGCCTGCCGGGCCTCCTCCTGCGGGCCGCTCGGCTTGGCGGCGCCCCAGGTGCGGGGGTCGTACGCGGCGAGGTACGCCTTCAGGCGGTAGCCGTCGGTGGCGTAGTCGGCGCAGTCCAGGCGGTCGCCGTCGTCGTCGGTGTTGGCGTCGATCGTCCCGGCGATCCTGATGATCTTCGGGGTGTCGCTGCCGCCGTCGAGGGCGCGGACCAGCCCGGCGCGGTCGGTGACCGTGTGGACATGGGCGTCGTCGGCGGCCGCGCCTCCGGTGGTGCCCTGTCCCGCGGCGGCCCAGCCGTCGTTCGCGGGCAGGGTGTCGCGGCCGATGTCGCGGGCCTCGGCGTGGGCGGGGACGCAGAGAGTACCCAACACCGCGGCCGCGACCGCGATCTGACGGAGCCTCACCCCTTTACGCGTCTCCGTCCTCATCCCTTCACCGCCCCCGCGCTGAAGCCGGTGATCAGCCACTTCTGGATGAAGGCGAAGACGATCACCACGGGGACGGCGGCGATGATGCCGCCCGCGGCCAGCGCGCCCAGGTCGACACTGTCCCCGCTCATCAGGGTGTTGAGGCCGACCGGAATCGTCTGCTTGGTCTGGTCGGAGAGGAACATCAGGGCGAACAGGAAGTGGTTCCAGGCGTGCACGAACGCGAAGGAGCCGACCGCGATCAACCCGGGCCGCAGCAGGGGGAGGATGACGATCCGGAAGGCGGTGAGCCGGTTGCAGCCGTCCACCCAGGCGGCCTCCTCCAGGGAGTACGGCACGTTCCGGATGAAGCCGCTGATCAGGATCATCGACAGAGGCAGCTGGAAAACGGTTTCGGCGATGATGACGCTCGCGAGCGAGTTGATCATCTTCAGCTCGGCGAAGATCTGGAAGAGCGGTACGAGGAGCAGCGCGCCCGGGACGAACTGGGTGCACAGCAGGGCGAGCATGAAGCCGCGCTTGATCTTGAAGTCGAAGCGGGCGAGGGCGTAGCCGCCCGCCAGGGCGACGCCGGTGGTGAGCAGCAGGGTCGCCACCGCGGTGATCACGCTGTTCTGGAAGTAGATCCCGAAGTCACGCTCGTTCCAGACCTTCTCGAAGTGTTCGCCGGTCATCGGCCAGGGCACGAGTGCCGTCGAGCCGGCCGGGCGGAGCGCGAAGAGGAGGATCCAGTAGAAGGGGACGAGGGTGAAGACCAGATAGATCGTCAGGGGGAGGTAGATCTGCCAGCGCGGAGCTTCGTCCCAGGCGCGCTTTCTCCTGGACGGCCGTCTGTCGGCGGCTCGGGGCGCGTGCACGGGGACGGGCCTGACCTCGGTGGCCTCCTTGGTGATCACTTGTCGCCTCCTCCGAACTTGCTCAGCCGCAGATAGACCATCGAGCAGAAGAGCAGAATCACGAACGCGACCGTGGTGAGGGCGGACGCGTAGCCGAAGTTGTGTGCGTCGACGCTGGTGTTGGCGATGTAGAGCGGGAGAGTGGTGGTCTCCCCCGCCGGGCCGCCGCCGGTGAGCGTGTACAGCAGGTCGACGTTGTTGAACTCCCACACCATGCGCAGCAGCGTGGACAGGACGATGGCGTCCTTGAGGTGGGGCAGGGTGATGTACCAGAACTGCTTGACGCGGCTGGCTCCGTCGACCTCGGCGGCCTCGTACAGGTCCTTGGACACGGACTGGAGGTCGGCGAGGATGAGGATCGCGAAGAAGGGGACACCGCGCCACAGATCGGCGATGATCGCCGCCGGGAAGACGGTGGAGGTGTCCGACAGCCAGCTGGTCCCGTACTCGCCGATGCCCATGTCCGCGAGATAACGGGTGACGCCCGTCTGGGAGTTGTAGAGCAGCACCCAGATCGCGGAGGTCAGCACACCGGAGACGGCCCACGGGGAGAAGACGAGCGCGCGGCCGAGCGAGCGGCCGACGAAGGTCTGGTTGACGATCAGCGCCAGCGCCAGACCGAACAGCAGCTGCAGCCCGACCTCGACGAAGACCCACTTGGCGCTGAAGGTCAGCGTGTCCCAGAACTGCGGGTCGTCGGTGAAGATCTTGACGAAGTTGTCGAAGCCCGCGAAGCCGTTCCGCCACGGCTTGGTGGGGTTGTAGTTCTGGAGGCTGTAGTAGAAGACGCTGATGACCGGATAGGCGATGAAGCCCAGCATCAGCAGGACCGCCGGCGCGATCAGCAGGTACGGCAGCCTGCGCGGCGTGGCGGAGGCACGGCGCCGCCGCCCGGGCGCGGGCGGTTTCGCCACGGCTGCGGCTTGGGCCATGACTGTTCTCCGTTCTCAGTTACGTCGTGCGTACGTCGTGCGTCGTGCACCGGTCGTGCGTCGTGCACCGGTCGTGCGTCGTGGCGTTGCGCTCGTTCTCGTTCTCGTTCTCGTGCAGGAAGCGCTTTCCCCCTGTACAGGCGTGTGCGCTGTGATGCTTGCTGTGGGTTCAGCCCGCGTACGGGTCCGCGACCTTGCCCGGGCGGGCCAGGAACTCGAAGTCGCAGCCGGTGTCGGCCTGGGTGATCTGTTCGTTGTAGAGCGCGCCGTAACCGCGTTCGGAACGGGTGGGCGGCGGTGTCCAGTCCGCCCTGCGTCGCGCCAACTCCTCCTCGTCCACGTTGAGTTGGAGTGAGCGCGCCTCGACGTCGAGAGTGATCGAGTCACCCGTGCGCACCAGGGCGAGGGGCCCGCCGACATACGACTCGGGCGCCACGTGCAGCACGCAGGTGCCGTAACTCGTCCCGCTCATCCGGGCATCGGAGATCCGCACCATGTCCCGCACGCCCTGCTTGAGCAGGTGGTCGGGGATGGGCAGCATGCCGTACTCGGGCATGCCCGGGCCGCCCTTCGGACCGGAGCCGCGCAGCACCAGCACGGTGTCGGCGGTGATGCCCAACTCCGGTTCGTTGATGGTGCGTTGCATGGTTCGGTAGTCGTCGAAGACGACCGCGGGGCCGGTGTGCTTGAGCAGGTGCGGCTCGGCGGCGATGTGCTTGATGACAGCGCCGTCCGGGCAGAGGTTGCCGCGCAGGACGGCGACCCCGCCCTCGTTCGCCACCGGGTCGTCCCGGTGCCGGATGACGTCGTCGTTGTGGACCCGGGCGCCGGCGAGCTGCTCGCGCATCGTGTCGTGGGAGACGGTCGGGCGGTCCAGGTGGAGCAGGTCCGGGATCCGGGAGAGGAAGCCGGGCAGGCCGCCCGCGAAGTGGAAGTCCTCCATGAGGTACGTCCGGCCGCCGGGGCGGACGTTGGCGAGGACGGGGACGGTCCGGGCGATGCGGTCGAAGTCGTCGAGGGTGAGCTGCACGCCGGCGCGGCCGGCCATGGCGATCAGGTGGATCACGGCGTTGGTGGAACCGCCGAGGCCCAGGACGGTCGTCACGGCGTCCTCGAAGGCGTCGCGGGTGAGGATCGACGAGAGAACACGGTTCCTATGGACTTGCTCAACGATCCTGATGCCGGACTGCGCGGCCATCCTGTCGTGCCCCGAGTCCACGGCCGGAATGCTCGACGCGCCCGGAACCGTCACACCCAGCGCCTCCGCCGCGGCCGTCAGCGTGGACGCCGTGCCCATCGTCATACAGTGGCCCGGCGAGCGGGCGAGGCCGTTCTCCAGCTCGGCCAACTCGCAGTCGCCGATGAGGCCGGCCCGCTTGTCGTCCCAGTACTTCCACATGTCGGTGCCGGAGCCGAGGACCTCGTTGCGCCAGTGGCCCGGCAGCATGGGCCCGGCCGGCACGAACACCGTCGGCAGGTCGACGCTGGCCGCGCCCATGAGCAGCGCGGGCGTGGTCTTGTCGCAGCCGCCCATCAGCACGGCCCCGTCGACCGGGTAGGAGCGCAGCAGTTCCTCGGTCTCCATCGCGAGCAGGTTGCGGTAGAGCATCGGGGTCGGCTTCTGGAAGGTCTCGCTGAGCGTGGAGACCGGGAACTCCAGCGGAAAGCCGCCCGCCTGCCACACGCCCCGCTTGACCGCCTGGGCCCGATCACGGAGGTGCACATGACAGGGATTGATGTCCGACCAGGTGTTGAGGATCGCGATGACCGGCTTGCCGAGGTGCTCCTCGGGCAGATAGCCGAGCTGGCGGGTGCGGGCGCGGTGGCTGAAGGAGCGCAGGCCGTCGGTGCCGTACCACTGGTGACTTCTGAGGTCCTCGGGACGCCGCCGCTGATGCTGCTGAGGAAGATCGGCCGGAAGATCGCCTGAAAGATCGTCGAAGCGCTTCATATGGACCATCCGGCTGCTATGGCGGCGACCTCGGCCCGCTCGCTCTCGGGCAGCGTCCGGCTCGGCGGGCGGACCTCGCGGCGGCACAGGCCAAGGGAGGCAAGGGCCTCCTTGACGACGGTGACGTTGTTGGCGGAGCCGCCCGCGGCCCGCAGCTCCTCGAAGCGCCTGATCTGTTCCCACACTTTCATCGCGGCCGGATAATCCCCTGATCGAAGCGCTTCGATCATGTTCAGCGAAACGGCCGGGGCGACGTTCACGAGCCCCGAGGTGAAGCCGGTGGCGCCCGCGGAGAAGTAGGAGGGGGCGTACGGCTCGGCGAGACCGGCGACCCAGACGAAGCGCTCCAGACCGGCGTCACGCGCGAAGGCGGCGAACCGCGCGGCGTCCGGGACGGCGTACTTGACGCCGATGACGTTGGGGCAGGCGTCGGCGAGTTCGGCGAGGCGGTCGCCGAGCAGTTGCGCGTTGCGGATGTACGGGACGACCCCCAGCTCGGGCACCGCCCGCGCGATCTCCCGGTGGTAGTCGACCCAGCCGCTCTGCGAGACGTAGGGGTGGACGGGCTGGTGGACCATCACCATCTGCGCGCCCAGGTCGCGGGCGTGCCGGGCGGAGGCGACGGCGGTCGGCACGTCGTGGCCGACGCCGACGAGGATCGTCGCACGATCCCCCGTCTCGTCGATCGTCAGTTCCGTGACGAGCCGCCGCTCCTCGGGGGTGAGGGCGTAGAACTCGCCGGTGTTGCCGTTCGGGGTGAGGGTGGTGATCCCGCCGTCGAGCAGTCGGCGCAGCAGGGCCCGGTGGGCTTCGCCGTCGACGGAGCCGTCCTCGGCGAACGGGGTCACCGGGATCGCCACCACGTCGGCCAGGGCCGCCCGCTGGGTCTCGAACGCCACGCTGCTCATTCCCGGCCTTCCTGTTCAGGTAGCTGCGCCTCTTGGGCGATCTCGGGGAACGCCCGGTGCACGAAGGACGCGATGTGGGCGTGCAGCGCGCGGCCCGCGCCGTCCGCGTCGCCGGCCAGGGCGAGCCGCAGGATCTCGCGGTGCTCACCGGCCTCCCGCTCCCAGGAGGGCGAGGCCGCCCAGGCGACGGCGGAGACGAGCGCGGCCTGGTCGCGGACCTCGTCGAGCATCCGGCCGAGCAGCGGGTTGCCGCACGGCAGATACAGGGCGCGGTGGAACTCCCGGTTGGCCAGGGACCGTTCGGCGGTGTCGGTCGCCTCGTCGGCCCTGGTCAGCGCGGAACGCGCGGCGTCCAGGGAGGCGCCTCGGCGCACGGCCCGCTTGAGCGCCTCGGGTTCGAGGAGCAGGCGTACGTCGTAGACCTCGCGCGCCATGTCCGCGTCCACCATGCGCACCGTGACGCCCTTGTACTGGCTCATGACGACCAGTCCGGTGCCGGCCAGGGTCTTGAGCGCCTCGCGCACCGGGGTCTTGGACACCCCGAACTGCGCGGCGAGCTCGGTCTCGACCAGGGCCTGACCGGGCGTCAACCGCCCGGCGAGGATGCGGCGTTTGATCTCCTCCAGCACGTACTGCGTGCGGGACGGGATCGGCGTGGGCACAGAGGTCATGCGCGCCTCTCGGATCTCATCGGATCTCACATATCGCGTCTCATATATGACGTACGAAGTACGACGCGTTGAAGGTAGGAGCAGCCCTGTGTTTCGTCAATGCTTCTGACAAAGGAAGTGTGAGCGGGGTGGGTCAGAGGGGGATGGTCTCGCCCTCGCGTGCGGTGCGGGTCGGGCCGCCGAAGGCCGTCGCGGCGCGGGCGGTCGCGTCCTTCCGGGTCAGCGTGGGTCCGACATGGGTGATGTACAGCTCGCGCACCCCCGCCTTTCGGGCGGCCTCGCCGGCGTCCTCCGGCGTGAGATGGACCTGCTGTTCGCGTTCGCCTTCGCGATGCCGGTCGATGTCCGCCTCGCACAGGAACAGCTCGGCCCCGGAGGCGAGTTCGGTGAGCGCGTCGCACGGCCCGGTGTCCCCGGAGTACGCCAGCACGCTGCCCTGGCACTCGACGCGCAACCCGTACGCCTCGGTGCCGTGCGCCATCGCGCGCGAGCTGAGCCGCAGGTTCCAGTGGCGTACGGAGTGCCCGTCGAACAGGGCCCTGAAGTCGAGGAACTCGCTCAGGAACCGTACGTCCGACCGGCCGAGGAAGCCTGCCACGCGGCGGGCGCAGTCGAGCGGCGCGTACACCGGGATCGGGGCCGGCGGGGCCATCCCTCCATAGGCGAACGCGTAGGCGGCGGCGAGGAGATCGGCGCTGTGGTCGGCGTGGAGGTGGGAGATCCAGATCGCCGTGAGCCGGTCGGGGTCCGTGTGCCGCTGCAACTCGGCGAACGATCCTGGCCCCGCGTCCACCCACACCTCGGCCCCCGCGCCGCGCAGCAGATAGCCGGAGCAGGGGCGGCCGGGCCCCGGGTGCGGAGAGGCGGTGCCGAGAACGGTGAGGCTGAGGGGCATGCTCGGGAGCGTACGTTTCGGTCCCGCCGGCCGCGCCCCGTTTACGTGGGTCTACGGCATCGGCGGGTGTCCGTCCGGGCCCTGTCCCCCCGAGTCGGTCAGCGCGTCCAGGCCGGGTCGCGGCCGCTCAGGCCGACCGCGCGGTCGAGCAGGGGGGCGTCGCCCGGGACCTTGACGACGGGGCCGAAGATGCCGTCCCCGCGGTCGTTCTCGGCCGCCGCGGCGGCGAGGAACTCGTGCGCCGCCGACAGCGCCGCCCGGTCGGGCCGGTACTCCTGGCCCGTGGCCCGGGCCAGGTCCCAGCCGTGGATCACCAGTTCGTCGACGGCGACGGCGGCCGCCACCGCGCCGGGCAGGTCCACGCCGCCCGCGCGGGTCATGCCGGTCCAGGCGGCCGGGTCGCGCCAGGCCTCGGCCAGCTCGTCGAGCGCTTCGGCGAGCTCCGCGCGCCAGCCGGGGCCGATGTCCGGCACGGCGGTCGCCGGAGGGGTGTCGGTGGTGGCGCCGAGGTCCTTGCGGGCGGCGTCGCGGAAGGCGACGGCGAGCCCGGTCAGATGTCCGAGCAGGTGACGGACGGCGTAGTCCGGGCAGGGCGTACCGTCCGCGAGCCGTTCGTCGCGGACCGCCTCCGCGAGGCGCGCCACGATCCGGGTCTGGGGTCCGAGGTCGAAGGTGATCGTCATGTCGGTCATACAGGGTGGACCGGCGGCGGCCCGCGAACTCATCGGTGCGGTGCCGCGAACCCCCGGCCGCGCTTCTAGGCCCGTACTTCGCGGGTCGTTGATTCGTATGGTGTGACCGGTCCGGGGGTGTCCTCGGGCCGGGGTGTGGCGTTGGGTGGGGTGTGTCGA
>NZ_JBFAKW010000035.1:0-43771 GCF_040655955.1 Streptomyces sp. NPDC050263
CCTCGTACTGGACGTACTTGGGCTTTCGGCCGGTGCGGCGAGAGTGCGTGCCGGGCGTCGCGACGGGGCGAACGTTGCCTGCCGCGGCACTAGGTCAGCAGTTCGCTCAGTGTCAGACCCGTGAACTCCCTTACGTCCCGGGAGAGATGGGCCTGATCGGCGTAGCCGGCACGGGCCGCCGTGTCCGCGTACGGCACGCCGGCCCTGGCCAGCGCGAGAGCACGTTGCAGGCGCAGGATCCGGGCCAGCGTCTTGGGGCCGTAGCCGAAGGCGGCCAACGAGCGGCGCTGCAACTGACGTGCCCCTAGCCCGAGTTCATCGGCGGTGGCGGCCACCGCTCGGCCGGCGGCGAGGGCGGTGACAAGTCGACGCAGCGCGGGGTCGGGACGGGGTGCGCGCTCCAGCGCCAGCGACTCCAGCGCCGTCGTCGGGTGGGCCACCGAGGCGATTCGAGCGCTCAGTCGCCGTACCTCCGACACCGGCCACAGATCTGCCAACTCGACGCGGCGGTCGCGCAGTTCATGAGCCGGCACGCCGAGGAGAGCGGGCGCGGCGCCGGGGAAGAGGCGGATGCCCGCCCAGGACACGGGCGGCCCGGCGGGAACGTAGGGCCGGGTGTCGGGTCCGGCGACCAACAGCCTGCCCTCACTCCACAGCAGGTCCATGCAGCCGTCGGGCAACACGGGAAGCGCGGCGCGCTCGCCGGGCGCCGACGACGGCGTGTTCGTCCACAGCACCGCCCCGGCCAGTCGGGAGGAGGCTTTCTCCTGATACACGTATGCCACGCTACGCCGCCGGAAACCGGGGCACCGGTACGGAGCCGCACCCGGCCCCGCTCTCCGGGGACGGGTGCCCGGCGCACCCGGCGAAGCGACAGCATCCGCCCTGCGGCCGGAAACCGGTTTCCACCCTGACGACCGTGGTGGTGACCGGCGCGTCCGGTCGTACGGGCGGCCGCGTGCCGCGGGCCGCCGAGGCGGCCGGGCTCACAGTGCGAGCGGCCTCGCGCGCCCAGGGCTTCGACTGGTACGACAGTTCGACGTGGGCGGACGTCCTGCGCGGCGCCGACGCGGCGTACCCGGTGTATCCGATCGACGTGGGCGCCCCGGACGCGGCGGACGCCGTCGGGCGGCCGGCCCGGAGGCGGTCGCGCTCGGGGTGCGGCGGCTGGTGCTGCTGTCGTCCCGGGGCGAGGAGCGGGCGCTGCCGACCGAGGAGGCGCTGCGGGCGTCGGGCGCGGACTGGACGGTCGTCCGGGCCTCGTGGTTCGCACAGAACTTCAGTGAGGGGCCGTTGGTGGAGGGAATTCGGCAGATGTGGTGGTGAAGACGCTTACTCCAGGTGATCGGTACGCGGGGAAGGCGCTGGACGTGTCCGGGCCGCGGCTGCTGACGTTTGGGGAAGCGGTTACGGAAGTCGGACGGGCGACCGGGCGCGAGCTGAGGTACACGCCGGTGGCGGCACGTCAGTACGGCGAGCGACCGACGGGGTTCGGGGTGCCTGGGGAGGAAGTCGCGTTCCTGGTGGATCTGTTCGACTCGCCCCTCGACGGGCGCAACGCCCATCTCTCCGAAGGCGTCCAAGAGGTGCTCGGACGCGAGGCGCGTGACTTCGCGGAGTTCGCGAGGGAGGCGGCGGGGGCGGGCGTCCGGAAGGCACAGCGCCGGCGTCCCGGGCACGCGCCCTCCGGGATTCCCGCTCCGAGGTCCCGTCGCAAGGGCTCACCCGCGTCGAGCCCAGTCCCCGCTCACTGCCCCTCGATGCTCACTGCTCGCGCGGGTGTTCCTCCCCGTTCGCGCCGTTCCCCTTCGGAGAGCTCTTCACCTGCGTCCGGAACCGCCCCGTCACATCCTCCGGCGGAAGAAACCGGGACCACCGCTCGGGGAACTCGGAGGGCATGTCGGGGTCGTCCGGATCGTCGTCCTCGTAGGAGCGGGCCGCTGCCATACGGGCGACGTACTCCGCGGCCTCCTCCTCCCGCAGCCGTTCGTTGGCGGCGCGGGCCGCGGCCGTCGCGGCGGCCGGCCAGACCCGGTCGATCGCGGCGTTGACGGCGGCGCCGACCAGCACGGCGAAGGCGGACACGCCGATCCACAGCATCACGGCGACGGCGGCCGCGAGCGAGCCGTAGATGGATGCGCCCTCGATCGTGTTCGTCAGGTAGATGCGCAGCAGGAAACTGCCGAGCACCCACATGGCGAGGGCGACGAGCGCGCCGGGCACGTCCTCGATCCACGGAGAGCGCACGGGAACGGAAACGTGGTAGAGCGTGGTCAGAAACGCGATGGAGAGGATGATCACGACCGGCCAGTACAGGACCTGCACCACGGTCGTCGACCAGGGCAGGATCCGCACCACCGCGTCCGGCCCGGCGACCATCAGCGGCAGCGCCACCGAGCCGATCAGCAGTGCCGCGACGAACAGCAGGAACGCCACCAACCGGGTCTTGACGATGCCACGCACGCCGTCGAGGCCGTACATCACGGTGATGGTGTCGATGAAAACGTTCACCGCGCGCGATCCGGACCACAGCGCGAACAGGAAACCTATGGAGATGACATCGGGGCGGCCGCCCTTCATGACGTCGTCGAGGATCGGCTGGGCGATCTGGCTCACGCCTTTGTCGGAGAGGACCCTGCGCGAGGCGTCCAGGAGGTTGGACTCCAGGCTGGTGATGGTGTCGGTGCCGGTCCAGTCGTCTACGTAGCCGAGCAGGCCGATGAGGCTGAGCAGGAGCGGAGGCACGGACAGCAACGTGAAGAAAGCGGCTTCTGCGGCGAGTCCGAGGATGCGGTACTCGATGCAGGAGTTGACGGTGTCCTTCAACAGCAACCAGGCGGTCCGGCGCTTGGAGACGTTCCGGTAAAGGGCACGCGCCCGGTGGAGACGCCCGGTGGGGCTCCCGGGTTGCTCGGGTGACTGACTTGCTGGCTGCACGCCTTAAAGGTATCCGCCGTTCGGGGCTGCACTCACCTTCGGCGAGGCTGCTTCTCCGGGCCGGGGAGCGGCGCGCGGGCTCCGGGTGGCCATGACCGCCGTACCCAGGGGTAGGTTCGGGCCATGGCAGGCAGCACGCACACCGTGACCAACCAGCCCCCGCCCCTGACCGGGTACGACGTCTACGGCGCCGACCGGGCGCTGGTGGATGCCGTGGAACGGCACTTGGATCCGGCGCTGCTCGCCGGGGCGCGCGACGAGCTGTCGGTGCTCGGGTCGGCGGCCGGGTCCGCGCAGGTGCAGGAGTGGGCGGTGCAGGCCGACGAGCACCCGCCGAGACTGCGCACGCACGACCGTTACGGGCATCGCGTCGACGAGGTCGACTTCCATCCGGCGTGGCACCGGCTGCTCGGCAAGGGCGTCGGGGCGCATCTGACGGATGCCTGGGCACGGCCGGGCGGGCATGTGCGGCGCGCGGCGGGTTTCCTCGTGTGGACGCAGGTCGATGCGGGCAACTGCTGTCCGCTGTCGATGACCCACGCGGCGGTGCCCGCGCTGCGCGCCGATCCGGAGCTGGCCGCGGAGTGGGAGCCCCGGCTGACGTCCACGGTCTACGACCGTGTGCTGCGGCCGGCCCGGCTGAAGGCCGGGGCGTTGTTCGGGATGGCGATGACGGAGAAACAGGGCGGCAGCGACGTACGGGCGAACACGACGGTCGCCACTCCGCTGGCCGAGGACGGCGCGTACGAGCTGACCGGGCACAAGTGGTTCTGTTCGGCGCCCATGTCGGACGGTTTCCTGGTGCTGGCGCAGGCGGCCCCGTCGAAGGGCGCCGGCGGGCTCACGTGTTTCCTCGTGCCGCGCGTTCTCGAAGACGGTACCCGTAACGTCTTCCGTCTCCAGCGGCTGAAGGAAAAGCTGGGAAACCGGTCCAACGCCTCCGGCGAGGTCGAGTTCGACGGGACGTGGGCGCGCCCGGTCGGTGCGGAGGGGCGCGGGGTGCGCACCATCATCGACATGGTCGCGGCGACCCGGCTGGACTGCGTGATCGGATCGGCGGGGCTGATGCGGCAGGCGGTGGCGCAGGCGATCCACCACTGCACCTACCGTGCGGCGTTCGGCGGAAAGCTCGTCGACAAGCCGTTGATGCGCAATGTTCTGGCCGATCTCGCACTGGAGTCGGAGGCGGCGACCACGCTCGCGCTGCGGCTCGCGGCGGCCTACGACGACGGGAGCGAGCAGGAGCGGGCGCTGCTGCGGATCGCGGTTCCGGCGGCCAAGTACTGGGTGACCAAGCGCTGTGCGCCAGTGGCGGTGGAGGCGTCGGAGTGCCTGGGGGGAAACGGTTACGTGGAGGAGTCGGGGATGCCCCGGCTGGTGCGGGAGTCGCCGCTGAACTCGGTCTGGGAGGGCGCCGGCAACGTCCAGGCGCTGGACGTGCTGCGGGCGCTTCAGCGGGAGCCGCAGGCGCTGAACGCCTATCTCCAGGAGGTGGGCCGGGCGCGCGGGGCGGACCACCGGCTGGACGGGGCGATCAAGGGCCTGCTGACGGAGCTGGCCGATCTGGACGGCGTCGAGGGACGGGCCCGGCGGCTGGCGGAGCGGTTCGCCCTGGTGCTCCAGGGTGCGCTGCTCGTACGATTCGCGCCGCCCGAGGTCGCCGACGCGTTCTGCGCCTCGCGGCTGGGCGGGGACGGGGGGCTGGCCTTCGGGACGTTGCCCCACAGTCTTGACCTGGCGGCGATCGTCGAACGGGCCGAACCTCGGCCGTGACCGCTGTGACCTGGAGAAACCTGCGGCGGCAGGAAGCGGGGGTGGTGCTGCGCCGACACGGCACCACCCCCGCCGCAATGGCCCTGCGAGGCCAGAATCGCCGCTCGGGACGGCTTGACTCAAGTTTCAAACAGCCTGTGGATGTTCACCAGGGTTGCAGGGGGTTGCAACTTGTCGGCGGTTGTGACGGGACTGTGCCCCTCCGGCATACGTGGACGGCAAGATGGGGGCCTTCAACAAGACCTTCGGCAAGACCTTCGGATACGACCGGAAACAATTGGCGCAGGAGCTTGACATCCGGTTGTCCGCCGGTGCTCCCCGGGAGGCCCAGTGGTGATGCAAGCGATGAACGTGCCGCAGTTGGCGGCCGTCGACGCCGCGCGGGCGGCGCGGGTGCTCAACGAGGTGCGCGACGCCCGGCTGGCCGGGCAGCGGGCGCGCGTCGCCCCGCGGCCCGTGATCGAGCAGTCCTGGGAGCGGATGCTGCGCAGCGGCGTCGACCCCGAGCACGATTTCAGAGCGGGCCTGCTCAGCTCCGACGAGGTGCGGCGACGGCGGGAGGAGTCGCCGCTGCGCGAGGTGCTGCCGGTGTTGCGCGAGGGGCTGCTGTCGGTCGCGGACGTCGCCCACCACATCATGGTCGTCGCCGACGACGAGGGCCGGGTGCTGTGGCGCGAGGGCTGCAACCCTGTGCTGCGCAAGGCCGACGGGCTCGGTTTCGAGCTGGGCGCGGACTGGGGTGAGGCCGTGGTCGGCACCAACGGCGTGGGCACTCCGGCGGTGGTGCGCCGCCCCGTGCAGGTGTTCGCCGCCGAGCACTTCGTGCGTTCGCACGCGACCTGGACCTGCGCGGGCGCACCGATCACCGACCCGCGCAACGGTCGGCTGCTCGGTGTGGTCGACGTCAGCGGGCCGCTGGAGACGATGCATCCGGCCACGCTGGCCTGGGTCGACTCGGTGTCGAAGCTCGCGGAGTCCAGGCTGCGCGAGAAGCACGTGAGTTCGCTGGAGCGGCTCCGTGCGGTGGCGGCGCCGGTGCTGGCCCGGCTCGGCGGCCGGGCGGCGGCGGTGGACGGGGACGGCTGGACGGCGGCGGTGACCGGGATGCCGTACGCGAGCCGGATCGCGCTGCCCAAGTCGCCGTCCGCGGGCCGCCGGTGGCTGCCGACGCTGGGGCTGTGCGTGATCGAGCCGCTGGCCGGTGGCTGGCTGGTGCGGTCGGTGGACGAGGCCGCCGAGCCGCCGGCGCGCGGCGCGACCCGGATCGTGCTGGACCTGACCCGGCCCAGACGCTGGTCGGTGACCGTGTCGGGGGACGCGGGATCCTGGTCGCGCGAACTCAGTCCGCGGCACGCCGAGTTGCTGTATCTGCTGGCGGCGCACCAAGGCGGCCGCAGCGCGGCGGGCCTGGCCGAGGACATGTTCGGCGACTCGGGCCGTACGGTGACGGTGCGAGCGGAGGTGTCCCGGGTGCGGCGGTATCTCGGGGGTTTCCTGGAGCACCGGCCGTATCGTTTCTGCGAGGATGCCGAGGTCGAGGTGCTCCTTCCGGCCGATCCGAAGGGTCTGTTGCCCCATTCGACCGCGCCCGCGGTGGTGCGAAACCGGATGTCGACACCCTAGCAACAATGCTTCATCCGAGTTCTTCCCTCGGTGTCTTCCGCATATTTGCGGGGTCTTCGCCCTCTGCGGCAGTCGACTGCCGTAGCATCCCCCTACGGGTCACCCCACCTGCTCCTCGGTCAACGTACGGATCAACAGGCGCAGTTGGCCCGCCTCGGGAGGACAAATGAAGCAACGCGGCCGACATCGCCGGCGCAGGAGAGGCAGGGCACTGCGGGCGTTCCTGTCCGGAACCGCTCTCGCGCTCACCGCTGCCGCCACCGTGGTCAGCGTTTCCCAGGCGACGGTGACCGACGACGGGCCCGGGGGTCTGAAACCGCTTACGACATCGTCCGAGACCGGGAAACTGCGGCTGACGGAAAACCTGGTGCCGCAGGCCTCCCTGGACCGGCTCGCCACGGGGATGGGGCAACCGGTCGGCGTCGGCGCTGTGCTGGAGAGCGCCGACCGCACCCTGCGGGACGCGATCGACTGCTCGGCAGCCGAACGCAAGGCCCTGCCCCTCTCCCCCGTGGCCACGCGTGCGTACTGCTGGAACACGGACGACACCGAGGGCTGGCAGCCGGGCGCGGTCACCACGTCGGGAGACGCGGACGACGACGGAGTCTGGGGCGCGAACCGGGTGATTCTCTCCGGCTGGTCGCGCAGCGGCGGCACGGTGGCCGACCGCGGGCTGGCCCGGGTCGGCTTCGTGAACGCGGGCGATCCGGACCGTCTCTCCTACACCTGGGCGCTGCTCGCCGTCCCGGTCGGCGACGGCCGGGACTACCGGGGGCTGGTCTCCCATGTCTCCGGGATGGTCTGGTACCAGGACAAGCTGCTGGTCACCGCCGACGACGGGGACCGGTCCGCGCTCTATGTGTACGACATGAACCGCATCCAGCGCGCCACGGTCACCGACGACGCGGTCGGCCGGGTGCCGGGCGGCTGGTCGGCAAACGGTTACCGCTTCGTACTGCCGGCCATCGGCTCCTACGAGCTGAGCGACGAATCCGACGCCCCCCATCCCGCAACCGTTTCCCTGGACCGAAGCACGGTGCCGGACAGCCTGGTGGCCGGGGAGTGGACCCTCGACGAGGGCGACCGGGGCGCCCGTCTGTGGAGCTACCCCTTCAGCACCCTGCCCGGGCGCGAGGGGCTGCTCGCCGCGGGCACGACCGGGCAGGTGGCTGCCTCGGAGGCGTACGAGACGAGCGTGACCGGCGTACGCGGCGTGCTGTCCTACGGCTCGGCCTGGTACGTGACCCGCGCCGCCGGCCCGAAGGACGAGCACGGGACGCTGTGGCGGCAGACCGTCGGCACGACGGACGGCGACGAGAACGGCAAGGCCGACGGTTCGAGCGCCGCGGTGTGCGGCAGCGAGGAAACACACAGCTGCTGGAGTACGCAGACCGAGTCCCTTTCCTACTGGGCGGCGACCGGCGAGGTCTGGACCCAGTCGGGACGGGTGCTCTTCGCGCTGCCGCTGGCCTCGATCGACAGAACGACGAAGTAGATGATTCCCTGGCGGGCATGACCAACATCCCCGTGACCACCTGGTCCCTGGAGCAGACCGACCCGACCGACCTCCTTCCGGCCGCCGCGCCCGAGGGAGACGTCCGGATCGTACGCTCCGAGGTCCCCTCCCCGGAGTTCAGTCGTTTCCTGTACGCGTCCGTCGGCGGGGACATCCGTTGGATCGACCGGCTGCGCTGGACGTACGCGCAGTGGCAGGAGCACCTGGAACGCCCCGGGGTCGAGACCTGGGTCGCATACGACCGGGGGACACCGGCCGGGTACGTGGAGCTGGAGCCGCAGGACGACGGTGCCGTAGAGATCGTCTACTTCGGTCTGCTCCCGGCCTTCCGCGGGCGGCGCATCGGCGGGCACCTGCTGTCGTACGGCGCAGCGCGAGCCTGGGACCTCACGGACCGCTGGCCCGGGCTGCCGGGGACCAAGCGGGTGTGGCTGCACACCTGCAGCCTGGACGGCGAACACGCGATGGACAACTACCGGCGACGCGGTTTCAAGCTGTTCGACACCGAGGTCGAGGAACAGCGCGAGGTGTCCGCGCCGGGCCCCTGGCCGGGCGCGTTCCCCGTCTGACCCGGCGCTCCTAGCCGTTCTGACCTGCGCGGACAAGAGGCAGCGCGGAGCATGTGATCGAGGACACGCTCGTCTCACATACCGGGACAAGGGTGTCCGCATCGCGGACGAAGCTGGACTGTGTCCAGATCGCCTGACACGCTTTCGTCATGTCCGGAACTGGAATTGCCTTGGTGAGTCGGCGGCACGTCGACCTCGGCCGCATGTCCAGCGCCATCTGTCCGGCGAGCTGACGAGCCCCAGCACCGCCGACATCCCCGCAGATCCCCCGCTGCGCAATGACGCGCACCTGTTCTCCCATGCGCACTCGCACGCGCAGGTCAGAGCCGCTTCCCGTCTGTCCCGAAGGACGTATCAACCATGGCCGCCACCCCGCAGAACCCTGCCGCCGCGACTCCCCGCCGCAAGGTGAGCCGTCACCGTGGTGAGGGCCAGTGGGCAGCGGGACACTTCACCCCGCTCAACGGCAACGAGCAGTTCAAGAAGGACGACGACGGTCTCAACGTGCGGACACGCATTGAGACGATCTACTCCAAGCGGGGCTTCGACTCGATCGACCCCAACGACCTGCGCGGCCGTATGCGCTGGTGGGGCCTGTACACCCAGCGCAAGCCCGGGATCGACGGCGGCAAGACCGCGATCCTGGAGCCGGAGGAGC
The DNA here is from genome assembly GCF_040655955.1 of Streptomyces sp. NPDC050263. Classification (NCBI taxonomy): domain Bacteria; kingdom Bacillati; phylum Actinomycetota; class Actinomycetes; order Kitasatosporales; family Streptomycetaceae; genus Streptomyces; species Streptomyces sp. NPDC050263. The sequence continues at coordinate 9,077 of NZ_JBFAKW010000035.1, forward strand.
TGGACGACAAGTACTTCATGCTGCGCGTGCGCATCGACGGCGGCCGGCTCACCACCGAGCAGCTGAGGGTGATCGGCGAGATCTCGCAGGAGTTCGCCCGCGGCACCGCCGACATCACCGACCGGCAGAACATCCAGTACCACTGGATCCGCATCGAGGACGTGCCCGAGATCTGGAACCGCCTCGAGGCGGTCGGCCTGTCCACGACCGAGGCCTGCGGTGACACCCCTCGCGTGGTCATCGGCTCGCCCGTGGCCGGCATCGCCGAGGACGAGATCATCGACGGCTCCCCCGCCATCGAGGAGATCCAGCGGCGGATCATCGGCAACAAGGCCTTCTCGAACCTGCCGCGCAAGTTCAAGTCCGCGATCTCCGGCTCGCCGCTGCTCGACGTGGCGCACGAGATCAACGACATCGCGTTCGTCGGCGTGAACCACCCCGAGCACGGCCCCGGGTTCGACGTCTGGGTCGGCGGCGGTCTGTCCACCAACCCCAAGATCGGTGTCCGGCTCGGCGCCTGGGTCGGGCTGGACGAGGTCCCGGACGTCTACGAGGGCGTCATCTCGATCTTCCGTGATTACGGTTACCGGCGGCTGCGCACCCGCGCCCGGTTGAAGTTCCTGGTCGCGGACTGGGGTCCGGAGAAGTTCCGCCAGGTGCTTCAGGACGAGTACCTCAAGCGCGAGCTGGCCGACGGTCCGGCCCCTGACCAGCCGATCGCCCGCTGGCGCGACCACGTCGGGGTGCACCGCCAGAAGGACGGCCGTTTCTACATCGGTTTCGCTCCGCGTGTCGGCCGGGTGGACGGCGCGACCCTGACGAAGATCGCGGAGCTCGCGGAGGCGCACGGCTCGGGCCGGGTCCGTACCACCGTCGAGCAGAAGATGATCGTCCTCGATGTCGAGGAGGCGCAGGTCGAGTCGCTGGTCGAGGCGCTCGAGGCGCTGGACCTGACCGCCAAGCCCTCCCCGTTCCGGCGCGGCACGATGGCCTGCACCGGCATCGAGTACTGCAAGCTCGCCATCGTCGAGACCAAGCAGCGCGGTTCCTCCCTGATCGACGAACTGGAGCGCCGCATCCCGGAGTTCGACGAGCCGATCACCATCAACATCAACGGCTGCCCGAACGCCTGCGCCCGGATCCAGGTCGCGGACATCGGTCTCAAGGGCCAGCTGGTCCTCGACGACCAGGGCGAGCAGGTCGAGGGCTACCAGGTCCACCTGGGCGGAGCGCTCGGTCTGGAAGCCGGTTTCGGCCGCAAGGTCCGTGGTCTGAAGGTCACCTCGGACGAGCTGCCGGACTACGTGGAACGTGTGCTGAAGCGGTTCCAGGACGAGCGCGAGGACGGCGAGCGGTTCGCCGTCTGGGCTTCGCGTGCCAGCGAGGAGGCCCTCTCATGAGCGAGCGGGCCGCCCCTTTCTACTGCCCCTACTGCGGCGACGAGGACCTGCGTCCGAACGAGCAGGGTCACGGCGCCTGGGAATGCGCGGCATGCAACCGCGCATTCCAGCTGAAGTTCCTCGGGCTGCTCGCCCGGGGCGTTCAGCGCACCGAACCGGGAGGGGACGCGATATGACCACCGTTCAGGAAGGCCGTACGACCGACGAGTTGAAGGCGCTGGCCGAGCAGGCGGGCCGCGACCTGGAGGAGGCCTCCGCCCTGGAGATCCTCCAGTGGGCGGTGGACACCTTCGGCAAGCAGTTCTGCGTGACGTCCTCCATGGAGGACGCCGTGGTCGCGCATCTGGCGTCCCGTGTCCTGAAGGGCGTGGACGTCGTGTTCCTCGACACCGGTTACCACTTCCCCGAGACCATCGGCACCCGGGACGCGGTCGAGGCCGTGATGGACGTCAACGTCATCACGCTCACCCCGCGTCAGACGGTCGCCGAGCAGGACGCCGAGTACGGGCCGAAGTTGCACGACCGCGACCCGGACCTGTGCTGCAAGTTGCGCAAGGTGCAGCCGTTGGAGGAGGGGCTGCGGGGCTACCGCGCCTGGGCCACCGGCCTGCGGCGCGACGAGTCGCCCACCCGGGCCGACACAGCGGTCGTCGGCTGGGACGAGAAGCGGCAGAAGGTCAAGATCTCGCCAATCGCCCGCTGGACCCAGGACGACGTCGATGCCTACATCACCGAGCACGGCGTACTGTCCAACCCCCTGTTGATGGACGGTTACGCGTCCGTCGGCTGCGCCCCCTGCACCCGTCGGGTCCTCGATGGCGAGGACGCGCGCGCCGGCCGCTGGGCGGGGCGCGCGAAGACCGAGTGCGGGCTGCACGGCTGACCGCCATGACCGCGACTTCCCCGAACACCCGCGTCCCCATCCCCACTTCTACGAACCGGGAGAACCACGTGACGACCGGAGCCACCGTCTGGCTCACGGGTCTGCCGAGTGCCGGCAAGACCACCATCGCGTACGAGCTGGCCGGCCGGCTGCGTGAGGAGGGCCACCGCGTCGAGGTGCTCGACGGCGACGAGATCCGCGAGTTCATCTCCGCCGGTCTCGGTTTCAGCCGCGAGGACCGGCACACCAACGTGCAGCGCATCGGTTTCCTCGCCGAACTTCTCGCCCGCAACGGCGTCACGGCGCTCGTCCCGGTGATCGCGCCCTACGCCGACAGCCGGGAGGCCGTGCGCAAGCGGCATCAGGAGAGCGGAACCGCTTACCTGGAGGTGCACGTGGCGACCCCGGTCGAGGTGTGCTCCGTCCGCGATGTGAAGGGTCTGTACGCCAAGCAGGCGGCGGGCGAGCTGACCGGGCTCACCGGGGTCGACGACCCCTACGAGTCGCCCGAGTCGCCCGATCTGCGGATCCAGTCCCAGGACCAGACCGTGCAGGAGTCCGCGGCGTCGGTGTACGCGCTGCTCAGCGAGAGGGGACTGGCATGACGACGACCGTCGCCAAGGCCGAGGAGGGCAGCACGGCCAGCCCGTACGCCCTGAGCCACCTGGACTCGCTGGAGTCCGAGGCGGTGCACATCTTCCGCGAGGTGGCGGGCGAGTTCGAGAACCCGGTGATCCTGTTCTCCGGCGGCAAGGACTCCATCGTCATGCTGCACCTGGCGCTGAAGGCGTTCGCCCCCGCGGCGATCCCCTTCTCGCTGCTGCACGTGGACACCGGACACAATTTCCCCGAGGTCCTCGACTACCGCGACCGGGTGATCACCGCCCACGGGCTGCGCCTGCACGTCGCCTCCGTGCAGGAGTACATCGACCGCGGCGCCCTGCGCGAGCGTCCCGACGGCACCAGAAACCCGCTGCAAACGCTTCCCCTCACCGAGAAGATCCAGTCGGAGAAGTTCGACGCGGTCTTCGGCGGCGGCCGTCGCGACGAGGAAAAGGCACGCGCGAAGGAACGCGTCTTCTCGCTGCGCGACGAGTTCTCCCAGTGGGACCCGCGCCGCCAGCGCCCGGAGCTGTGGAACCTCTACAACGGACGCCACGCACCCGGTGAGCACGTCCGCGTCTTCCCGCTGTCCAACTGGACCGAGCTCGACGTGTGGCAGTACATCGACCGCGAGGGCATCGAGCTGCCGGAGATCTACTTCGCGCACGAGCGGGAGGTGTTCCAGCGCGCCGGCATGTGGCTGACCGCCGGCGAGTGGGGCGGCCCCAAGGACGGCGAGACCGTGGAGAAGCGCCTCGTGCGTTACCGGACCGTCGGCGACATGTCCTGCACCGGCGCCGTCGACTCCGACGCCGTCACGCTCGACGACGTCATCGCCGAGATCGCCGCCTCCCGCCTCACCGAGCGCGGCGCCACCCGCGCCGACGACAAGATGTCCGAGGCCGCGATGGAAGACCGCAAGCGCGAGGGGTACTTCTAACCATGACCACGATCACCGCCGAGGAGCTCTCGGCCACCACCCTGCTGCGCTTCGCCACCGCCGGCTCCGTCGACGACGGCAAGTCCACCCTCGTCGGCCGGTTGCTGCACGACTCCAAGTCGATCCTCACCGACCAGTTGGAGGCCGTGGAACGCGCTTCGGCCAGCCGCGGCCAGGAGGCGCCCGACCTCGCGCTGCTCACCGACGGTCTGCGGGCCGAGCGCGAGCAGGGCATCACGATCGACGTCGCCTACCGCTACTTCGCCACCCCGCGCCGCCGTTTCATCCTCGCCGACACCCCCGGACACGTGCAGTACACGCGCAACATGGTCACCGGCGCCTCCACCGCCGAACTGACCGTGATCCTGGTGGACGCGCGCAACGGTGTGGTGGAACAGACCCGTCGGCACGCGGCGATCGCGGCTCTGCTCCGGGTTCCGCACGTCGTCCTGGCCGTCAACAAGATGGACCTGGTCGACTATCAGGAGTCGGTGTTCGCGGCGATCGCCGAGGAGTTCACGGCGTACGCGAGCGAGCTGGGCGTCCCGGAGATCACCGCGATCCCCATCTCCGCGCTCGCCGGGGACAATGTCGTCGAGCCGTCCGCGGTCATGGACTGGTACGGCGGCCCGACCTTCCTGGAACACCTGGAAACGGTTCCGGTAAGTCACGACCTGGCGCACTGCCACGCGCGTCTTCCCGTGCAGTACGTGATCCGGCCGCAGACCGCCGAGCACCCGGACTACCGGGGGTACGCGGGTCAGATCGCGGCCGGCACGTTCCGGGTGGGCGACCCGGTGACGGTGCTGCCGTCCGGCCGTACCTCGACGATCTCCGGCATCGACCTGCTGGGCGAGCCGGTGGACGTGGCGTGGACGACCCAGTCGGTCACCGTGCTGCTGGCGGACGACGTCGACATCTCGCGCGGCGACCTGATCGTGCCCACCAAGGACGCGCCGGCCACCACCCAGGACGTCGAGGCGACCGTGTGCCACGTCGCCGACCAGCCGCTGACCGTCGGACACCGGGTGCTGATCAAGCACGGCACGCGCACGGTCAAGGCGATCGTCAAGGACATCCCGTCCCGTCTCACGCTCGACGACCTGTCCCTGCACCCGCACCCGGGACAGCTCGTCGCCAACGACATCGGCCGCGTGAAGATCCGTACCGCGCAGCCGCTTCCGGTCGATTCCTACGCAGACTCGCGGCGCACAGGATCGTTCATCCTGATCGATCCGGCCGACGGCACGACGCTCACCGCGGGCATGGTCGGCGAGTCGTTCGCGTCGCCGGAGCCGGTCAAGGACGATTCCGACGAGGACGGTTGGGATTTCTGAACATGACCACAACCGATTTCTACTCGACGTTCGCGAAAGAGGGCGGCCGTGTCGGCAGCGGCGCCCTCGGCAGCGGGCAGGGCGGGGTGGCGCGATGTGCACTCTGACGTACGCGCACTGCATGCGCGCCCTCTCCCCCCACCCGACGTCCCGGAAGCGACGAAAACCCTTTGCCGATTTCCCGGCCACGACCTGAAAGACCGTGACCGCCGGGCCAACGAGAGGAACCCCTCCCGTGCCTGCCAATCGCCCCGCCCGCTCCGCTCTTCTTCGCCGCGGCATGGCCGCCGCAGCGGCCCTTCCGCTGCTCGCCCTCGCCGCCTGCGGTTACGGCTCCGAGGCCAAGGACGACAACGCCGACGAACAGGTCGCCGCCGGATCGCAGAAGATCGACGGACTCGACACCGTCAAGATCGGCTACTTCGGCAACCTGACGCACGGAACCGCGCTGGTCGGTCGTGAGCAGGGCATCTTCCAGAAGGCACTGGGCGCCACCAAGGCGTCGTACGCGACCTTCAACGCGGGGCCGTCCGAGATCGAGGCGCTGAACGCCGGTTCCATCGACATCGGCTGGATCGGCCCCTCCCCGGCGATCAACGGCTACACCAAGTCCGACGGCAAGAGCCTGCGCATCATCGGCGGTTCGGCGTCCGGCGGCGTGAAGCTCGTCGTCAACCCGGACAAGATCAAGTCCCTCAAGGACGTCAAGGGCAAGAAGATCGCCACGCCTCAGCTCGGAAACACACAGGATGTGGCGTTTCTGAACTGGATCGCGGAACAGGGCTGGAAGGTCGACGCGCAGAGCGGCAAGGGCGACGTCACCGTCGTCCGCAGTGACAACAAGGTGACGCCCGACGCGTTCAAGGCCGGTTCCCTCGACGGCGCCTGGGTGCCGGAGCCCACCGCGTCGAAGCTGGTCGCCGAGGGCGGCAAGGTGCTGCTCGACGAGGCGTCGCTGTGGCCCGACAAGAAGTTCGTGATCACGAACATCATCGTGTCGCAGAAGTTCCTCACGGAGCACCCGAAGGTCGTCGAGGCCGTGCTGAAGGGCTCGGTCGAGACCAACAAGTGGATCAACGCCAACCCGGCGGAGGCCAAGGCCGCGGCGAACAGGCAGCTGGCGGTCGACTCCGGCAAGGCGCTGCCGACCGAGGTGCTGGACCCGGCGTGGACGTCGATCCAGTTCATCGACGACCCGCTGGCCGCCACCCTCAACACCGAGGCCGATCACGCGGTCAAGGCCGGCCTGCTGGAGAAGCCCGACCTCAAGGGCATCTACGACCTGACGATCCTGAACAAGGTCCTCAAGGCCGAGGGCGAGTCCACGGTCGACGACGCCGGCCTCGGCGTCGGCTGACCGAAGTCCCGATGAGTTCCCAGGAGGTGACGACCATGAGCACGACCCTCGCCAAGGCCGCCGAGCCCACCGAGTCCGTGGAGTACGCGGCGCGCCTTGACCACGTCTCGAAGTCCTTCGCGGGACCGGGCGGGCAGCAACTCGTCCTGGACGACATCACCCTCGATGTCGCTCCCGGCGAGTTCGTCACCCTCCTGGGGGCCTCGGGCTGCGGCAAGTCCACGCTGCTGAACCTGGTGGCGGGGCTCGACCAGCCCTCCTCCGGCTCCATCACGACGGACGGCCGTCCGGCGCTGATGTTCCAGGAGCACGCCCTCTTCCCGTGGCTGACCGCGGGCAAGAACATCGAACTCGCTCTGAAGCTCAGGGGAGTCGCGAAGCCCGAGCGGCGTGCCAAGGCCGAGGAACTCCTCGAGCTGGTGCGGCTGAAGGGCGCGTACGGAAAGCGTGTGCATGAGCTTTCCGGCGGTATGCGGCAGCGCGTGGCGATGGCCCGCGCGCTGGCACAGGAGAGCAACATCCTGCTGATGGACGAGCCGTTCGCGGCGCTGGACGCCATCACGCGGGACGTGCTGCACGACGAGCTGACCCGGATCTGGGAGGAGACGGGGCTGTCCGTCCTCTTCGTCACGCACAACGTGCGCGAGGCGGTGCGGCTCGCGCAGCGCGTGGTCCTGCTGTCCTCCCGGCCCGGCCGGGTGGCGCGTGAGTGGACGGTCGACATCCCGCAGCCGCGCCGGATCGAAGACGCCCCCGTGGCGGAACTGTCCATCGAGATCACCGAAGTCCTGCGTGGGGAGATCCGCCGTCATGGCCAGCACTGAGACGAAGACGACGGAGTCGAAGACAACCGTGACGAAGGCGGTTACCACCGAGCTGGCCGGGGTGGAGGCGGGGCTCGACGCGCTGGACGTGGTCACGCCCGTCGGCCGTACCCCGTTCCGGCGGACCTTCGTCGACAAGATCCTGCCGCCGATCATCGCGACCGCGCTGCTGCTGGTCGTCTGGCAGATCACCTTCAAGACGGTCGACGACCCGACCAAGCTGGTCTCGCCCCTGGACGTCGGGCGGACGATCCAGGCCGCCTGGCTCGAGGGCAAGCTGCTCGGTTACATCTGGACCAGCGTGTCGCGCGGTCTGCTCGGCTTCCTCTTCGCCCTGGCGATCGGCACGCCGCTGGGTCTGCTGGTGGCGCGGGTGAAGTTCGTGCGGGCGGCGATCGGCCCGATCCTGTCCGGACTGCAGTCGCTGCCGTCGGTGGCGTGGGTGCCGCCGGCCGTGCTGTGGCTGGGTCTGAACAACTCGATGATGTACGCGGTGATCCTGCTCGGCGCGGTGCCGTCCATCGCCAACGGACTGGTGTCCGGCGTCGACCAGGTACCGCCGCTGTTTCTGCGGGCGGGCCGCACGATGGGTGCCACGGGTCTGAAGGGAACCGTTCACATCACGTTGCCGGCCGCGCTGCCGGGGTACGTGGCGGGTCTGAAGCAGGGCTGGGCGTTCTCCTGGCGTTCGCTGATGGCGGCGGAGATCATCGCGTCCTTCCCCGATCTCGGCGTCGGTCTCGGTCAGCTGCTGGAGAACGGCCGCAACGCCAGTGACATGTCGATGGTGTTCGAGGCGATCCTGCTGATCCTGTTCGTCGGCATCGCCATCGACCTGCTGATCTTCAGTCCGCTGGAGCGGTGGGTGCTGCGCAGCCGTGGTCTGCTGGTGAAGAGCTGACGGTCCCATGCACATGAAACCGGTTCCTCCCGTGCTCGTGGTCATCGCCCACGGCAGCCGCGATCCGCGACACGCGGCGACCGTCCACGCCCTGGTGCGGCGGGTACGGTCGCTGCGGCCGGGGCTGCGCGTGGAGACCGGTTTCCTCGACTTCAACATCCCTTCCGTGCACGGGGTGTTGGAGTCGCTGGCGGCGGAGGGCGGTGTCCGTGACGTCGTGGCCCTGCCGCTGCTGCTGACGCGCGCGTTCCACGCGAAGGCGGACATCCCGGCGGTCCTGCGGGACGCGCCGCCGCAGCTGCGGATCCGACAGGCCGAGGTCCTCGGCCCGTCGCCGCTGTTGCTCGCCGCGCTCGAACGACGGTTGTACGAGGCGGGGTTGACGCCCGCCGACAAGTCCTCGACCGGGGTCGTGCTGGCCTCGGCGGGGTCCACGGACCCGGAGGCGATCGCGGTGATCGCAGAAATCGCGCGGGAGTGGCGGCGCACCGGTTGGTGTGCCGTGCGGCCCGCGTTCGCCTCCGCATCTCTTCCGCGCACCGAGGACGCGGTCCGCGAACTGCGGGCGCTGGGGTGCTCGCGGGTCGCCGTCGCCCCGTACGTCCTGGCCCCCGGTTTCCTGCCGGACCGCATCGCGCGGGGCGCGGCCGAGGCGGACGTGCTCGCGGACGTGCTGGGACCGGCGCCGGAGGTGGCGCGGGCGCTGCTGGAGCGGTACGACTCGGCGCGAACACCGGCGCTGGCGGCTGTCGGCGCCTGAGCGACGACGGGGCGCTGGCGGGGCGCGACGGCGGGGCGGCAACGAGGCAACGAGGCAACGAGGCAACGAGGCAACGAGGCAACGAGGCAACGGCGACGTCAGATCGCTCCTTTGCCGCGCTGGTTCCCCAGGCCCACGACGAAGCTTCCGGCACCGGCCGGTCACATCATCGCCGGGAACCGTCTCCCGGAAGGCTCGCGCCGTCTACGCGGACGATGGAGCGACCCGACTGACGTCGGCCGACCCGCATGTCGCGAGCAGGGCGGATCAACCGTGCCCTCGGACAGCGCCCTGCCGTGGATCCCGGCCGCTCGCGCCCAACGCCCGTTCGAACACCGGGGCGTTCTCCGGGACCGGCAGAGCAGCCGCGAAGCCGTCGTACCGGCGGTAGAGGTCGGCGTGCCGTTCGACGACGTCGAGGACGAAGCCGGCCGCGTCGTCCGAGACACGCAGCTCCTGGCCGGTCGCGACGGCCACGTCCCACCCGTGCACCGCCAGCTCCTTGACGAGCATCGAGGCGATGTCTGCGGCGGGCACCGCGGCCGTCCCCAGCGAGACCTCGCCCTCCCACACGGCCGGGTCCGCCCAGGCAGTCACCGCGCGGTCGAGCTGGTCGGCGTACGCCTTCGCCCACTGCGGGTCTGCGGTGAAATCGCGGGCGCTCAGGTCGTCGGGGAGCTGTCGGCGCAGGGCCCGGTGCTCGAGGCCGTGGGAGGTGTAGAGGACCCAGTGGTTGACCAGGGCCCGGAGATCCCAGTCGGGGCAGTGCGTCGGGGCGTTCAGCCGTGCCGCCGGGACACCGCGCGCGAGGCGCGACGCCTCGGCGGCGCATTCGGACATGTACTGATGCGTCTCGCGCATCTCGTCGTACGTCATGCACCGCACGCTAGGCAGTGCCGCCCTCAGGGCTCTTGAACAAACGCGACAGCGCCGACAGCGTCGTCGGCCAGGCGGATCAGCTCCGGCAGCGGCAGGGATCCGGGCGCCCTCCGCTCCTGGGCGAACTCGTTCGCCAGGCGCTGCAGCAGTTCGTTCAGCGGGGTCGGCACGCCGTGCAGACGGCCGAGAAGCGCGATCTCTCCGTTGAGGTAGTCGGCCTCGATGCTGCCGGCGCCGCGGCTGAGGGACTGCCAGGAGGAGCCGCCGCCGCGCGGGGCGTCGTCGAGCGGGACGAGGGTGACCTTGTCGCCGCGTGCCGCCCGCTGTTCCTCGGCGCCCACACAGACGATCCCGGCCGCCTCGAGCACGGTCGCGCCTTCAGCCCGGACCCGTTCGAACAGCGCCACGGCCGCTGGGTCGCCGATCGGTCCGGTAACCGCTTCCAGGGCGTTTCCCAGGTTGGACAGCAGTTTCGCGTACTGCCAGCGGGAGACGTCCGGTACGACCGGCGCCTCGAAGTGCGCCTTCTCCAGGTCGGCCGCGATCCGGCGGGCGGTGTCGTCGGTGCCGTGCGGGTACCGGCCGAGGTGGAGGATGCCGGTCAGCGGGGCGCCGGCGGCGGAGACGACGCCGGGTTCGACGTGGGTCGAGGGCAGCCAGACGCAGACGCCGTAGACGTGCCGGAAGCGGCGCAGGGCCAGCCGCGGGCCCTCGACTCCGTTCTGCGCGCAGACCAGCGGCAGCCGCTCGGCCGCCGTGCCCCCACCTTCGACCGGGGCCGGGCCCCAGGCCTGGAGTGCCGCCTCGCCGTCCTGGGTCTTGACGGCGAGGACGAGGACGTCGTCGGCGCGCAGTGTGCCGAGCTCGCCCGGTCCGTCGACCACGGGGAGGCGGTGGGTCAGCTCGCCGTCCGGAACCCTGAGCCGCAGTCCGCCCTCCGCGAGTGCCGCCCGGTGCGCGCCCCGCGCGACCAGCACGACCTCCTGCCCCGCTTCGGCCAGCCGTCCTCCGACCGTGCCCCCGACCGCCCCTGCCCCGATGATGATGTAACGCATGGGACGAGCCTCGCACAGCCGTGTGCTCGCCCTCTCACCCACGTGGGAGAAGCCTCCGGCCGGATCGGCCGCTCAGGGCGCCGTCAGCTCCACCAGCTTGACGACGGTGTTCCAGTTCCGGGTCGTGGCGACGAGGCCCTTGTGCACGCGGGGCCTGGACAGTTGCTCGGCGAGCTTGGAACGGCCGAGGCCGTCGGGGGTGTACAGGTACAGGACGCGGTCGCCGAGGCGGAACTCCTCGGGAAGGAAGGCGGCGCGGTCGATCCCGGCGTAACGCTCCTCGTCGACGGGGACGGAGAAGTAGGTGACGTGGAGTTGCTTGGCCTCCAGCTCGGCAGCCGGGTACGGACAGGCTTCGGCAACCGCTTTCAGAAACGCGTGATCGCGCACGATCACGTCGACGACGAAGCCGAAGTGTTTCTCGATCGCCGCCGTGAGCTCGGCGGCGAGAATCTCCTCGTCGCCGTGTGCGCAGGAGAAGACGGCCTGGCCGCTCTGGAGGTAGGTGCGCACGTCGCCGAGGCCGAGCCCCTCCAACACGGTGCGCAGCTCGGCCATCGGGACCTTCCTGCTGCCGCCCACGTTGATGCCGCGCAGCAGTGCCGCGTACGTCGTCGTCATCCGCACACCCTAAGCCGCCGTCGTGCCCCATGGGGGTGGACTCGACGGCCGCCCGTCGGGGCGGGCAGGCGGCCAGGAACACCGATCGAGCGAGGGGAGGGCGGCGGGGCGCGGATCGGCAGCCGTCGGCCTCACCCTGATCGCCGCCCCCGAGACCCCGGGATAGATGTAAGGGGCCACCGTCCTCCCCAGCGGTGAGACGACGGGGTCCGACGGGAGGAGTCGAGGGCCTCACACTTCACCGGGCAGCACGACGAGACGGCTTTATCCAGCCCATACCTTCGAAGCGGAAGGTGACGGCAGGGGGCTGTCACCGCGCACAAGGGGGCAGGCCCGTCATGGGGAACGGAGACATACGGGTGCGGGGCATCGCCGCGCGGGCCGGCGGCTGGAGCGTCCGGCACCGATGGGCGGCCGTGGGCATCTGGCTGCTGTTCGTCGTCCTGGCCATGGGGATCGGCTCGGCGGCGGGCACGGTCGAGGTCAAGGAGAGCGACCAGCTCGGGGGCGAGACCCACACGGCCGCCCGGATCGTCGAGGACGCCGGCATCGACGAGCCGGCCGGTGAGACCGTCCTCATCCAGTCGAGGAACGGCTCGCTCAAGGCCACCGACGCGGAGTTCCGGGCGGCCGTCACCGCGGTCGTCACGGCCGTCGGCAGGACCGGCGCGGTCACCGACGTGACGTCGCCGTACGACACGGACACGATCTCGAAGGACGGCCGCAGCGCGCTCGTCCAGTTCGACATGCGGGGCGACTCCGAGACCGCGGGCGAGCGGGTCGAGCCGGTGCTCGATGCCGTCGAAGGCGTCCAGAAGGAACACTCCTCGCTGCGGATCGAGGAGATCGGCGGCGCCAGCATGATGAAGACGTTCGACGACGCGTTCGGCGACGACTTCCAGCAGGCCGAGTACTCCGCGGTGCCGGTGGCACTGGGCATTCTGCTGATCGCCTTCGGCGCGCTGGTGGCGGCGTTGGTGCCGGTGGCGCTCGCGATCACCGCGATCATGGCCACGATGGGCCTGATGAGCATCGTCAGCCACTTCCAGCCGATGGACGACACCGCGAGCTCCGTGATGCTGCTGGTCGGTCTGGCCGTGGGCGTCGACTACTGCCTGTTCTACCTGCGGCGCGAGCGCGAGGAGCGGGCGGCCGGACGGGATCCGGAAACCGCCCTCAGGATCGCCGCCGCCACCAGCGGCCGGGCCGTGATCGTCTCCGGTGTCACCGTGTGCGTGGCGATGGCGGGCATGCTGTTCACCGGGCTCGCCACGTTCGAGGCGATGGGCCTGGCCTCGCTGATGGTGGTCGCGGTCGCCATGGTCGGCTCGGTAACCGTTCTCCCGGCGTTGCTGTCGCTGCTCGGCCATCGGGTGGAGAAGGGGCGGATCCCGTTCCTCCACCCGGACAAGCGCCGTAAGAACGGAGTCGGAAACGGAGGCGGCCGGTCTACCGACGAGGGCAGCCGGTTCTGGACCGCCGTCCTGAAGGTCGTCCTCGCGAAGCCCGCGATCTCGCTGGTCGTCGCGGCCGGCGCGCTGCTCGCCATCGCCGCGCCGGCGGTGGGGATGAAGACCCAGAACCTCACCCTGGACCAGGAGTTCGGGGACTCGCTGCCCATCGTGCAGACGTACAACCGGGTCAACGATGCCTTCCCGGGCGGCTCCGAGCCGGCCGAGGTGATCGTCAAGGCGGACGACATCAACGCCGCCGAAGTGAAGTCCGCGCTCCAGGCGTTCAAGGAGCAGGCGGTCAGTTCGGGCGCCTCCCGCGGCCCGGTCGAGATCAAACTGCACGACGCGCAGAACATCGCCTACGTGTACGTCCCGCTGGTCGGCGGCTCCGATCTGGACAAGGCGGGCGTGAGCCTGGACAAGCTGCGCGACGAGGTGCGGCCGGCCACGCTCGGCAAGGTCGACGGCCTCCAGGCGCCGATCACCGGACAGGTGGCCGGTTCGAAGGACTTCAACGACCAGTTGGCCGGAGCCGTCACCCCGGTCTTCGCGTTCGTCGTGGTCTTCGCCTTCCTGCTGATGCTGCTGTCGTTCCGCTCGCTGACGATCGCGATCACCTCGATCGTGCTCAACCTGCTGTCGGTGGGCGCGGCCTACGGCATCCTCGTCGCCGTGTTCCAGCACGGCTGGGGGGCGTCGCTGGTCGGCGCGGAGGGCGTCGGCGCGATCATCACCTGGCTGCCGCTGTTCCTCTTCGTGATCCTGTTCGGCCTGTCGATGGACTACCACGTGTTCGTCGTCTCGCGGATCCGCGAGGCGCGGCTGCGGGGGCGCAGCACGAACGAGGCCATCCAGCACGGTGTGGTCACCACGGCGGGTGTGGTCACCAGCGCCGCCGTCATCATGGTCGCCGTGTTCGCGATCTTCGGAACGCTGTCCATGCAGTCCATGAAGCAGATGGGCGTGGGCCTCGCGGCCGCGGTCCTGATCGACGCGACGATCATCCGGGGTGTGCTGCTCCCGGCCGTGATGGCGCTGCTCGGCGAGCGCAACTGGTATCTGCCGAAGTGGCTGCACTGGCTGCCCGACCTCACGCACGACGAGTCGTCGGAGGCGATCGCGACGTCGACGGCGTCGGCGACGCGGGACGACGACGGCGAGCGGCTGCCGGTCTGACGCCCTCACGCCCCACGCCCACGACGTCCCTCTCGGAACCGTAGGAGCCCACCCGGCCCACCCGGCCCGCAGAGGCCTCTCAACCCGGCTGACCCGAGGGCCCGTTGACTCCTGAGGGAGTCAACGGGCCCTCGGCGCACCCTCGTCGCGAGTCAGCCGGGAAGTTCGGCCTCGATCAGGTCCGCGGCCCGGCGGGTGCCGCCCTCGTGCGCCATGTCGGCCTGGATGTCCTTGAGCCGACGGGCGACCTCCGGGTCGTCGACGAGCGCGAGGGCGGTCTTCCGCAGGGCCTCGGCGGTTGCCTCCGGGGTGGGGATGTGCCGGGCCACGCCGAGCCCCTCCAGCACGTCCGCGTTGCCGAACTGGTCCACGGCCTGCGGTACGGCGATCATCGGCGTAGCCGTGGCCAGCCCCTCCTGGCTGCCGCCCGCGCCTGCGTGTGTGACGAACAGGTCGGCCTGCTTCAGGATCGTCAACTGCGGTACCCAGGACCGTACTTCGACGTTGTCGGGTACTGCGCCCAGCACGGCCGCGTCGATGTGCCGGCCGATCTGCAGCACGAGGTGCCAGCCGGGCAGCTCGCCGAAGGCCTTCACGCACTCCCGGTAGAACTCCGGCCGGTCGGTGAAGGCGGAGCCCAGCGAGACGAGTACGACCTTCTCCGCGTCGGCGGGCCGCGTCCAGTCGCCCTCGGCGGAGCGGTCGCCCTGGCAGGCGCCGACGAACGTGTAAACGCTTTCGTCCACCCGGTCGGCGTGCGGCTGCAGCACCCTGGGGATCAGCACGAGGGAGCGGGCGGGGCGGCCGGTGAAGGGGTCGGGGTGCTCGGTGATCCCGTTCTCCTCCAGCCAGGCGTGGAAACGGGCGTAGTAAGCCTTTCCGCGTTCCGTCTTACGCGGCTCGGCCCACATCGGTTCGGCGACCTCCTCCTCGTATCCCTCCCAGGCCACGAGGTTGGGCGAGAGGGAGATCGCGGGGACGCCCCAGCGATGGGCGAGGACGCGGGCCGGGTAGGAGGTGATGTCGTGCAGCACCAGGTCCGGCTCGTCCCCGTCGTAGGCGTCGATCAGCTGGGGCAGCGCCTGGACGGCGTCGGCCAGGAAGGGTTCCACGTTGTCCAGGAGCGTGCTCCCCCAGGCGCTGGGGTCGTCGTCGGGCGAGGGCAGCGTCGAGTGCCACGGCTTGACCTCGGCACCGGTGCCGGCGACCTTCTCGGCGAAGACGGGCGGGATCGCGTACGTCACCCGGTGCCCGCGTGCGACGAGCTCGCGGATCACCTCGAGGCTCGGGTTCACGTGACCGTGGGCGGCGATGGAGAACATGGCGATGTGAGCGGGGCGACTGGTCATGCCCTCGACGGTAGACGAGACGATACGTCTCGTGCAACTTCAATAAACGCGGCTCACGGACCGGGGCAGAGCTCCTCGGATCCCTCGACACTCCGGCCGACCAGGTCCTTCACCGTCACGGTCACCGCGTCGGCCGCAGTGTCGAAGGTGCGCTGCGCCTCCACGGCCGTGCAGATCAGCTGCGCCATCGCGAGGTCGTCCAACTTCGCGATGACATACGGCAGTTGGATCGACACGTCGCCGTTCTGCGCGTTCACCGACACGGACACGGCCGTCGGCTTCGCGGCCTCGGTGGGCTCGGTGGCCGCGGTGGGCTCGGTGGCCGCGGTGGGCTCGGTGGCCGCAGTGGCGGGATCCTCGGTCGGACCGGTGTCGGGAGGAGTGCTCGAGGCGCCGGTCGAGACAGGTACCGGGGTGAGCTCCATCGGGGGCAGCAATGTGGTCAGCCGCTCCGACCGCTCCGCTTCCGTCGGACCCGCGAGAAGGCTCAGCACGGCCGGCTCGACGTCCACCACCGCGCCGGTGCTGCGAGGGACTGCGATCAGGGCGCCGTCGAGGACGAAGTAGAGCCGTAGCGTCGGCACCATCCCGCGCGCGGGTCCGCCCGCCTCCACCACTCCGGTCGTGGGAATGCCGCAGGAGACCAGCGCGCACAGGGCCGGGACGCACAGCAGCACGACTCGGCACGCGACTCGGCGCACGGCCGGCCGCGGGGCCCGGCGCGATGCTTGACGCGGGGCTCGGCGTGGCGCTCGGCGCAGTTCTCTCACGCTTGTGCCTCCTGCCCCGACTCGGCCCACCGCAGCGGGAGTTCCACGGTGAAGACGGCCCCGCCCTCCGGCCGGTTCGCCGCCCGGACGGTGCCGCCGTGCATCCGGACGTTCTCCTCGGTGATCGCCAGCCCCAGGCCGCTGCCCTCGGTCCGGGACCGGGCGGCGTCCGACTTGTAGAAACGCTCGAAGACATGGGGCAGCACGCTGTCGGGGATGCCGGGCCCGCCGTCCAGCACCTCGATGACGGCCCACCGCCCGGCGCCGGGCCGATCGCCCTCGTACAGGCGCAGTCGCACCGGGCGGGCGCCGTGCCGCAGGGCGTTGCCGACCAGGTTGGCGACGACGACGTCGAGGCGGCGCGGGTCGACGCGGCCGCGCAGCGCGTCCGGCCTCGGCAGCAGGGCGTCGACCGTGTCGGTCCAGCCGCGGGAGGCGAGGGTGCGTCGGAGGGACTCGGCGAGGTCGATCTCGTCCAGGTGCAGCACGGCCGCGCCCGCGTCGAAGCGGGAGATCTCCATCAGGTCGTCCACGAGTCGGGCGAGTTTCACGGTCTCCTCGCTGATCAGCCGGACCGCGGTGGCGGTGTCGGGGTCGAGGCCG
The DNA here is from genome assembly GCF_040655955.1 of Streptomyces sp. NPDC050263. NCBI lineage: Bacteria > Bacillati > Actinomycetota > Actinomycetes > Kitasatosporales > Streptomycetaceae > Streptomyces > Streptomyces sp. NPDC050263. The sequence goes on from NZ_JBFAKW010000035.1 coordinate 25,989, forward strand.
GCGGCGTCCTCGTCGAGGACGTCGGTGACGGCCGACATCGCGGCCAGCGGGGTGCGCAGCTCGTGCGAGACGTCCGCGGCGAAGCGACGGGCCCGGGCCTCCATGCCGCGCAGTTCGGCCACCGACTCCTCCAGGGCGGCGGCCGTCTCGTTGAACGTGTGGGACAGATCGGCGAGTTCGTCGGAGCCGTCGACGGCGAGCCGGGTGTCCAGCCGGCCCTCGGCGATGCTGCGGGTGGCGTGGCGCAGCGCGCGCACCGGTCGCAGCACTCCGCGGGCGGCGAGCAGCGCGAGCAGCACGGCGAGGGCCAGGGCGGGGACGGCGGCCCGCTGCACGGCGGTGACCAGGGCGTCGACGTAGGCCTGTTCGGTGGTCTGTGGGACCGTCAGGAACACCTGGAGGCCGGAGAGGGGCCAGGCGAAGGACTCCGCGGAGGTGAAGGCGACCGACATGCCGACGACGAGTGCGGTGTGGTCCGCGCGGTGCACCCGTTGGAAGACGGTGGCGGACTTGGCGTCGACGGCCTCGCGCAGGGCGGGCGTCAGCTCCTCGAACGGGTCGCCGGGCCGGGACGTGGCCTCCAGCCCGCGGAAGGCGACCAGTACCCGCCAGGCGCCCGACGGCTGGGCGCCGGCCACCTCGGCGGCGAATCGGCCCAGTTCGGCCCGGCCCGGCGGGAAGGCCAGGCCGGGAGCGAGCCGGGTCACCTGGGTGCGCAGCAGTTCGATCACGGCGTCCTGGCTCTGCTGGAGCACTCCGATGCGCGCCTCGCGGAAGGTGAGGGCGCCGGTGGTGGTGGCGGTCACCGCGGCGACCAGCGCGAACGCCACCACCAACCGCATGCGCAAGCCGCGTAGTTGGGGTGCTCGAAAACGGATTCTCAGGGGCCTCACCGGGCGGCGAACCGGTAGCCGAAGCCGCGGACGGTCTGGATGTGGCGGGGTTCGCGCGGGGGCTCGCCGAGCTTGGCGCGCAGTCGTTTGACGCAGGCGTCCACCAGACGCGCGTCGCCGTGGTAGCTGTGCTGCCAGACCGCCTCGAGGAGTTGCTGCCGGCTGAACACCTGGCCGGGCGAGGCGGACAGGGTCAGCAGCAGCCGCAGTTCGGACGGGGCGAGGGCGACGGGATCCCCCTGCCAGGTGACCGAGAGCCCGGCCCGGTCGACGGTCAGGTCCCCGTACGTGTCGATCTTCGGTATGCCGCCGTCGGCGGGCGCGCCGGCCGCCCGGCGCAGGACGGCGCGGATGCGGGCCTGGAGCACCCTGGCCTGTACGGGCTTGACCACGTAGTCGTCGGCTCCCGCCTCGAGACCGACAACGACGTCCTCGTCATCGCCCCGCGCGGTCGCGATGACGATCGGCAGGGTCTGGTCCAGATCGCGGATCCTGCGGCACACGTCCAGGCCGGTCATGCCGGGGAGCATCAGGTCCAGCACCACGACGTCCGGCCTGAAGGAGCGCAGCCGGTCCAGGCCGTCCTCTCCGGTCTCGGCGGCGGCGACCTCGTGGCCCTGACGGCGCAGCGCGAGGACGACGCCGTCCCGCACGGCGCGGTCGTCCTCGATCAGCAGAACTCGTGGCATGGGCTCAGTATCCGTGCGCCGTTCACGCGGTCGGGGCATTGTTACCGGATGATCACATGAAACCACGCCCGCCCGTTCGTTATCCTTTCGTTACCGTTCGGGCGTGATCCGATCACATGGCAATCACAATCTGAACAACCATGAGCGCGCACAAAGCAACTCCTTCCCACAACCGTCGCCGTCGGAGCGGCCCCGCGCACGCCTCCTCCGTCAAGCGCGGCCGGAAAGGACCGCTGTGGGCCGGGATCGCCGCGCTGACCGTTCTGGGCGTCACCGGGTTCGCGGCCGTCGGCTGGACGTTACCCGGCACGGGCAAGGGCGACGCCGACGCCGGGGCCGAGCCCTCGAAGTCCTCGGCGTCGAGCCCCGGCCCCACCCGAACGACGCAGAGCCCGCAGTCCGAGGCCCCGGCCGGTCCGTCCACGAGCCCGTCCACGAGTGCGTCGACCGGGAAGTCCGGTGGTTCCTCCTCCGGCGGTTCCGCCACCAGCGGTTCGTCCGCCGGCTCGTCCGAGGGTTCGTCGGGCGGCCTCACCGAGGACGACATCCCGGCCACCGGGTCGGGCACGTTCACCACCGCGTCCGGCTCCGGCTCCCGCGTGGGCACGGGCACGCCGCTGCGCTACCGGGTCGACGTCGAGGACAGCCTCGACCTGTCCACCGCGGACGTCGCCCGGCAGGTGGAGGGCATCCTGGCCGACCCGCGCGGCTGGACGGCGGACGGCGACTCGGCGTTCCAGCGGGTCTCCAGCGGCGCCGTCGACTTCGTCGTACGGGTCGCGACCCCCGGCACGGTGGACAAGATCTGCCTCCGAGGGGGGCTGAACACCGGGGGCGAGTACAACTGCAGCGTGAACCAGAACGTCATGGTCAACCTCGAGCGCTGGCTGCTGGCCACCCCCGTCTACGCCAAGGACGTCACGGCGTACCGTGCGCTGATCATCAACCACGAGGTCGGCCACTTCCTCGGCCACAACCATGTCACCTGCCCCGGTGCGGGCCGGCCGGCCCCGGCGATGATGCAGCAGATCAAGGGCATGAAGGGCTGTGTCCCCAACGTCTGGCCCTACGACGAACAGGGGAAGCTCATCACCGGCCCCGCCGTGCCCTGAACGCGCCTGCCCGAACCCGGCTCCCTGAACCCGCCTCCGTGAACCGGCCTCCCTGAACCGGCCGTTCGCCGTACGGCCGGTGCCCCGGGCCCGACCCGCCCGGTCATCGCTGGTAGCGCGCCAGCACCAGGTTGCCGTCCTTCTCGAGCCGTTCACGCAGTTCGCCGAGGGTGATCGCCCCGCTGTAGTACTCCTGGAACGCGGGGGTCGCGACCTTGTCCTTCCACTCGGGGTAGCCCCGGACGGACTGGGCGGGCGCCGGGCGCAGGTGGGCGGCGAGGGCGGTGCCGGTCGCCCAGTCGTCCTTCGTCGTGTGCAGGGCGGGGTCGGCGAGGGCCTGGGCGCCGGTCGGCAGCATCCAGTCCCCCAGTGCGAGGCGCACCATGTTCTTCGGCCGCAGCAGGAAGTCGATGAACTCGACGGCCTCCTCTCGGTGCGGGCTGTCCTCTGCGACGGAGAGCGTCTGCGGGCTGACGCCCTGGGCGAGCCCGTCGGCGCCCGCCGGGGCGGGCAGCACCTGCCAGTCGAAGCCCTTCGGCGCCTGCTGCACGATCTGCTGGCGGTAGGAGAAGCCGAGCGGGACCATCGCGTACCGGCCACCGAAGAACCCCGGCAGGGTGTCCGAGCCGCCGCTGCCCAGCGTCGTGGGCGAGGCGCTGCGGTCGGCGCCGACCTGGTCGTGGACGGTGCGCGGTACGACCTCGTCGCCGGCCTCGAAGCGGACGGTGACCTTGCCGTCGGCGTCCCGGTGGAACAGTTGCCCGCCCGCCGACAGGGACAGGTTGAGGGTGGCGGAGACGGGTTCCTTGAGCGGCCAGGCCACGCCGTATCTGCCGTCGCCGCTGAGTTCGTCGGTGATCTGCCGGAACTCCGGCCAGCTCCAGGGATGTTCGGGGGTCGGGACGCGGACGCCGGACTCCCGCAGCCAGGTCGCGTTGGCCACGAGGACGCGCGGCTCCTGGAGGAACGGCACGCCGTAGACGCCGTCGCCGAAGGTGGTCGTCTCCCAACTGCGCTGCGGGATATCGGACTTGAGGCGGGCGGGCAGGAGGTCGGTCAGATCGGCGAGGTAGCCGCCGTAGGCGAAGTCGGCGAGGTCGTCGGAGGCGTCGTGGATGACGTCGGGGGCCTCGCCGCCCTCGAAGGAGGTGAGGAGCTGGTCGTGGACGCTGTCCCAACTCCCCTGTACGTACTCGACCTTGACGTCGGAGTGGGTGGCGTTCCACTCCTCGACCAACTCCTTGTTGGCGGTGACGGACTCCTCCTGCCAGGCCAGGGACTGGAAGCGGAGGGTGACGGGTCCGTCGTCGCGTCCGCCGCCCGAGGTGCAGCCCGCGAGGAGCAGCAGGACCACGACGAGCAGCAGTCTCGTCCGCATCAGCTCTTCACCGCCCCGGCGAGCATGCCGCCCGTGATCCGTCGCTGGATGAGCGCGAAGACGACCAGCGAGGGCAGGGTGGCGAGGAACGCGGCGGCGGCCAGCGGGCCCAGGTCGGCCACCCCTTCCGCCCCGATGAAGTGGGTCAGGACGACCGGCAGAGTCTGTTTCTCAGGCGTTTTCAGTAACACGAGCGCGAAGAAGAACTCGTTCCACGCGGTGATGAACGCGAACAGCGCGGTCGCCACGATGCCCGGCGCGAGCAGCGGCGCGGTCACCGACACCAGGGTCCGCAGCCGCCCGGCTCCGTCGATCGCCGCCGCCTCCTCCAGTTCGAGGGGGACGGCCCGGACGTATCCGACGAGCATCCACAGCGCGAACGGCAGCGCCCACACGACGTACACCATGACCAACCCGGCCACCGAGTCGATCAGGCGCAGGTTCTTCAGCACCAGGAACAGCGGGATGATCACCAGCACGAACGGGAACGCCTGGCTGACGACCACCCAGCCGGAGGCGGCTCGTGCGAGCCGGGTGCGCTGCCGGGCCATGACGTACGCCAGCGGCGTGGCCAGGCACACGGCGATCACGGCGGCGCTCAGCGCGGCGAGCAGGGAGTTGAACGCGGCGTGCAGCAGGGGCTGTTCGTCGAAGGCCCGGCGGAAGTTGGCGAGGGTGGGGTCCTTCGGGATCCAGGTGGGGTGCAGGCTGCCCAGCTCGCGGGCGGGCTTGAACGCGACGGAGATCAGCCAGAGGAGGGGGAAGGCGAGGAAGACGAGGTAGGCGAGCAGTGCCGCGTACTGGCCGGCACGGGCCGCGGGGCGGGTCCTCAACGGTCGTCGCCTCCCCTGATCCGGCCGACCAGGAACAGGGCCAGGAACACCGAGACGACGGCGACCATCACACAGCCCATCGCGGCCGCGTATCCGAACTGGCCGTAGCGGAAGGCCTCTTCGTAGGCGAAGAGCATGGGCAGCCGGGTCCGGCCGCCTGGCCCGCCGCTGGTCAGCACGTAGACCAGGGCGAAACTGTTGAAGTTCCAGATGAAGTTGAGCGCCGTGATCGCGAGGGCGATGGGCCTGAGGGCGGGCCAGGTGACCGTGCGGAAGCGGCGCCAGGCGCCCGCGCCGTCCACCGCGGCCGCCTCGTGCAGTTCGCGCGGGGTGTTCTGCAGACCGGCGAGCAGGGCGACCGTGGTCTGCGGCATGCCCGCCCACACGCCGACGACGATCACCGCGGGCAGGGCGGTGGCCAGGCCGCTGAGCCAGTCCCGTCCGTCGCCCAGACCCAGGTCGCGCAGCGACTCGTTGAGGATGCCGGCGTCCGGGTTGTAGACGAGCCGCCACATGACGCCGACCACGACCTCGGGCATCGCCCAGGGGACGATCGCGAGGGCGCGGGCCAGCCAGCGCAACCGTAGGTCCTGATCGAGGAGCAGGGCGAGCCCGAGGGCCAGCAGGAACTGCGGGACCGTCACCCCGACCGCCCAGAGCAGGCCGATCCGGAACGACTCCCAGAACAGGGTGTCGTGCAGCAGGTCCGAGAAGTTCAGGGCGCCGATCCACTGAGTGGGCGTGGTGCGGCCCGACTGGGCGTCGGTGAACGCCAGCAGGATCCCGTAGAGCAACGGGCCGACGCTCAGCACCAGAATGGGGATCAGAGCCGGCAGAACGAGGAACCAGGCACCGTGGCCGGCGGCGCTGCGCGGCGGTCCGGCGCCGGACGCCCGGCGCACGGTCCGCCTGTTCTCGGTCGCAAGCGACACGGATACGGCCCCCTTCCCGCGGCTCCGACGGGCCCCGCCATGGTCGTGAAGGTGCTGTACGCCGTCAAGACACCACGCGCGCGGTCCGATCTGTGCGAATGCGACACTGGCCGTCGGATGGCCGGATCCCGACGCCGTCCGATGCGGCCGGGCGAAGAGCGACACGGAGGCGGACGATGGACGAGGCACGGGCCCGGGACGTACTGGCCACGGCGGGCGTACTGCCCGGCCCGGCGGCGGACGCGCGGCTCCTCGCCCTGGGCGAGAACGCGGTGTTCGCCGCCGGTGGCCTGGTGGTGAAGGTGGGTCGCGACGCCGAACTCCTCGACCGGGCCCGGCGCGAGCTGGACATCGCGGCCTGGCTGGCCGAGGCGGGCGTCCCGGCGGTGCGGGCGGCCGAGCCGAAGCCGCTGCTGGTGGAGGGACACCCGGTGACCCTGTGGCGCCGGCTGCCCGACCCCGTCCGCGCTGCGGAACCGCGGGATCTGGCCGAACTGCTACGTCTCCTGCACGCGCTGCCCGCCCCCTCCTTCGGGCTGCCCCCGCGCGATCTGCTGTCGGGGGTCGAACGCTGGCTGCGGCTCGCGAGCGACGCGATCGACCCGGCGGACGCGACGTATCTGCGGGCGCGCCGCGACGGCTTCGCCACGGCGGCGGCCGCGCTCACCCCGCAGCTGCCGCCCGGCCCGATCCACGGCGACGCGCTGCCCCGCAATGTGCACATCGGTCCCGAAGGCCCGGTCCTGGTCGACCTGGAGACCGTCTCCGCCGATCTGCGCGAGCACGACCTCGTGGTCATGGCGCTGTCCCGCGACCGGTACGGCCTGCCCGCCGCGGACTACGACTCCTTCACCGCGGTGTACGGCTGGGACGTGCGGGAGTGGGCGGGCTGCCCGGTGCTGCGCGGCGCCCGCGAGACCGCGAGCTGCGCGTGGGTCGCCCAGCACGCGCCCACGAACCCCAAGGCGCTCGTGGAGTTCCGCCGCCGGGTGGCATCGCTGCGGGACGAGGACGAGGCGGTCCGGTGGTATCCGTTCTGATCCAGGTGCTGCGGGCGTGGCGGGCCGCCGCCCGGCTCAGAAGGATGGGATAGCGGGCCCTCCGCCGCGCACGACCGCGTCCGACGGGCGGGAGCCTGTGTCAGACGGGCTTCGCCGCCGGCTCCCGCATCGGCCAGACGCCGTCCACCACGGCGTCCGCGTCTCCCTTGCGGCGCAGGAAGCTCTGGAAGTCCGCCGCCCACTCGGCGTACCACTCGATCTGCCGACGGTGCAGCTCCGCCGGGCCGAGGGACGCCACCTTGGGGTGGCGGGCGGCTATCGCACCGGCCAGGCGGGCCGCGGCGAGGGCGTCGGCGGAGGCGTCATGGGCGGATTCGAGCGGGACGCCGTACTCGGCGCAGACCGCTTCGAGGTTGCGCTTGCCGCGCCGGTAGCGGTCGACCGAGCGGTCGACGGTGTACGGGTCGACCACCGGCGCCGGATCCTGGCCGCCGAGGCGGTCCCGCAGGGAGGGCAGCCCGTGGCGGCGCAGTTCGGCGGAGAGCAGGGTGAGGTCGAAGGCCGCGTTGTAGGCGACGACCGGGACGCCCGTGCGCCAGTACCCCACGAGGACCTCCGCGATCGCGTCCGCGACCCGGTCGGCGGGGGCGCCTTCGGTGGCGGCCCGCTCGTTGCTGATCCCGTGCACCGCGACCGCGTCCGCCGGGATCTCCACGCCCGGGTCCGCCAGCCATTCGCGGCGTCCCAGAACCTGCCCGTCCCTGACCTCGATCACGGCTCCCGTGACGATGCGCGCCTCGCGCGGGTCCGTCCCGGTCGTCTCCAGGTCGAAGCCGATCAGCAGCTCCCGGTACCAGGCCATGTCGGCCCCCCTTCTTGGTGGTGCTTCCCCCAGTGGTCTCCACCCTGCCATGAGCCACTGACAACCAGAGGATCGCGTTCCGCTTACCGCCGCGAAGGAACGCCCCGGAAGTCGCCCGAGCCCGCCCGAGTCGGCCTGAATCTTCCCGAGTCCGTCCGAGTCCGTCCGAGTCGGCCCGATTACGGATGAATCAGGACACCGGGCGCGAGTCCGCCCAGGCCAGTTCGAACTCCTCGCGGTAGGCCGAGAAGAGTCCCCCTTCGTCCACCTCGCCCGACTTGACCACCCGGTTGCCGTTGCGCAGCACCAGCACCGGGGCCTCCATGCCGCGCATCCGCCGCAGGTAGGACTGGATCACCGCGATGCCGTCGGTGCCGTCGCCGTCGACGAGGTAGGCGGTGAAGCGGGGCGTCTCGTCGTACACCTGGATCTGGAAGGCGCCCGGGTCGCGCAGCCGGGCGCGGACGCGGCGCATGTGCAGGATGTTCATCTCCACGGCACGGCTCAACTCACCGCGTTTCATGCCGAGTTCGCGCTCGCGGCGCTTGACCGCGCTGGAGGCCGGGTTGAGGAAGAGCAGCCGGACCCGGGCGCCTGCCTCGGCGAGGCGGACCAGGCGGCGGCCGGAGAAGTTCTGCACGAGCAGGTTGAGGCCGATGCCGATGGCGTCGATGCGGCGGGAGCCGTCGAAGATGTCCTCGGCGGGGAACTGGCGCAGCAGCCGCACCCGGTCGGTGTGGACGGCCACGACGTCCGCGTACCGGTCGCCGACGAGGTCCTCGACGGCGTCGACGGGCAGCCGGCGGGCGGAGGGCACGTCGCCGCTGGTGCCCAGCATCTCCAGCAGTCGCGCGGAGGCCCGTTCGGCCTGGTTCAGGACGGCCTCGGACAGGGCTCGGTTGCGGGAGACGACGTTGCGGGTCACCTCCAGCTCGTCCAGGGCGAGTTCGACGTCCCGGCGGTCGTCGAAGTAGGGCTCGAAGCAGGGCCAGTGCTGCACCATCAGCTCGCGCAGCTGCGGCAGGGTGAGGAAGGAGATCACGTTGTCGTCGGCCGGATCGAGCAAGTAGCCCTTGCGGCGGCTGACTTCGCGGACGGCGACGGCGCGCTGCACCCACTCCTGGCCGGCCGGCCCGGCCGCGGCGACCACCCACTCGTCGCCGTGGACGGGTTCGTAGATGGGCCGCAGCACGGCGGCCACGACGGCCCGCAGCCGCTGTTCGACGAGGTTCAGCCAGATGTAGGCCCGGCCGGCCCGCTGCGCGCGGGTCCGCACCTCCCGCCAGGCGTCGGCGTCCCAGTCCAGCTCCGGCCCGATGGCGTTCGTCTCCATCGGCCGGGCCAGGGACACCGTGCCGGGCGGGACGTCTGTGGAGCCTCCCTCGTGACCCTCGTCACCAGGGGGCAGCTCCAGCCCTCCCGAGCCCACCCGCGCACCGCCTTCCGCTCCCCCGAGCACTCCCCGTCCCAACGATCAAGGAAGGGTACTCCGGGAGCGGTCGGCGGTGCAGCCGGATGGACAGGTCGTTTCTCAACTACCGCTGTTCGAGTGTCCGTTCTGTCCGGCCAGGGCGGGCGGAGTGAGCGGATTCATAGCGGTGACGTCCCTGGGGGCCAGGGAGAAGCCCTGCCAGTGGACCGGCATGGGCTCCTGGTCCTCGTCCCGGGCGATGTGGTGGAAGCCCACGTTCACCCAGGCCACGGGGTGGGTGAGGGTCTGTCCGTTCACCCACTTGTCGACGGAGGCGCCGTGCAGTGGACTGCCGCAGATGCGGACGTTGTTGCTGGCGTACTGCTCGCAGCTGTTGTACTGCGTGAAGTAGACGTCGTGCTTGGTGAAGGGGCGCCCGGAGTACTTCGTGGTCGCGCCGGGGACCAACTCGTAGGAGCGCGCGTGGCCGTCCTTGTTCTTGCCGGTCGCGCTGACCACGCGCCACCAGCGCATGTTCGCGGCGTCGCCCGCGAGTTCCTTGGTGACGGCGGTGCGGGTGGTCTTGTTGGTCGGGCCCTGCTGTCCGCCGACGGGCGGGCTGACCACCGAGTCGTACTGCTCCACCTTGGTGTTGGAGGAGCCGTCGAGGCCGAAGTCGAGCCGCCAGAACACGTTGTGGCTGTGGCTGGTGGCGTAGGACTTGGCGCCCTTGCCGATGGGCCAGCCGCGGCCGTCGCCTGCGTCGTAGTCGAAGGGCGAGAGGCTGCCGGTGGCGCCGACGTTCATGTTGATCGCGCCGTCGTCGGAGAAGCGCCACTCGGTGATGTACTCGTACCAGCCGACCTTGTTGACGGTGTAGATCAGCAGGTCCTTGCCCTGCGCCTGGAAGGCCTTGGTCGGGTCGGACTGCAGACGGTAGGCGTGGCCGCGCGAACGGGTCGTGGTGCACAGGCCCTTGACGTTCGCGTTCTCGCCGTTGAACGGGTCGGGGACCTTCACCGTTTTGATGGTGCCGCCGGGGCACTCGGCGGGGCCCATGTTCACCAGGCCGGAGCCGAAGTTGTAGTCGGTGATGTCGTTGTACTCGTTCGAGCCGTCGTCGTAGGGCACATGGATCTGGGCGATCTTGGCGCTGTTGAGGACGCGGATCGGCTTGGTCTCGCCGGGCGGCTGGTAGGAGACCTTCTCCAGGATCAGGCCCGACTTGGCCTCGAAGCGCCAGCACATGCGCCAGGTCGTGCCGGTGGAGAGCTTCTGTTCGATGCGGTAGGCGGCGCTGCAGTCGGCGGCCGCCGCCGCGGGGGCCGCCTTGGGCTGGGCGGCGGCCGGGCCGGCTCCGGCGGCCGCACCCGTGGCCAGCGCTGCCACGGAGAGGCCGACGGCCGCCCCCGTACGGGCGCGGTGGCCGCTGATCAGTTTCGGAACGCGCATGACGACATGACTCCCTTTGCATCCCTGTGCGGGAGGCAAGCTGGAAAACGGACGGAGGGACGGGCCTGCGGTCGGTTCAGCCGGCGAGCCGGGCGACCTTGCGGGTGCTGAGGTCGACGACCAAGGACCGGGTGTCGATCCAGGGGCCGTTCCTGACCTTCGTCAGCAGCCGGACGCAGCGGTGTTCCCCGCACTTGTCGAGGACGGCGCTCTGCGCGCCCGGCGCCGCCCGGTACACCATGCCGGCGAGCTGCAGCTGGTCCGGGGAGGTGAGCGCCTTGCCGGTGGCGTCCTTGAAGTCGGCCTTCAGGTCCGCGCCCAGCGGGTCGGCGATCAGCAGGCGCGCGGCCTCGCTCTGTTCGGCCGAGCTGAGCGGCGGCTGGACGCCCTTCTGGGCGCCGGTGCCCTCGACCTTGCCGGTGTCGAGGTTGACGGTCTTCGTGAGCAGCGTGTCGGTCTTGTAGTCGTAGAACGACACCTCCGCGCGCCGGGGCGCCCGGGCGTCGTCCACCTCGTCGGCCGCGGGCTCGGCGAGGTCGACGCCGAGACTCTGCGGGCCGCGGTCGCCGTCCACGTCCTCGCTCGCGTTGAACTGCTGCCGGCTGAGCGCGATCTGCTCCACGCGCGCGATCTCGTCGTCGGTCAGCGGATCGCGGCCCACGCCCTTCTCGCCCTCGGCGGGCGCCTTCTCGACGACACCGGGCTGCACCGCCGTCGTGTCCCCCTGCTGCTGTCCGGCGGCCTGTCGGCCGGTCTGCCCGGCCTTGCCGCCTCCCGTGTCGTCCGCCCCCGCCGTGCCCGGCAGGGTGATCCCGACCATCATGGCCGTCGCGGCCACCGCGATGGCCGTACCCGCCACCACCTTGCCCAGGTGGCGACGCACTGTCGTGCGCACATCTTCCCCCTACTCCCCCTGTTGCCCGGGAGTACGTGTCTGCCCCACAGATTCGGCACACGACGCATGGCGTAGGACGCATGACGTCGTCTGCACTGGTCATTTGGTAAGAGGGGCGTAAGTCACAGGTGGTTCCCTCACTTTCCGGGAGACTCGAAGCCAAGGCGCCCCCGGCGGGGCGGCACACCTGAAAGAGTCGTGTCCATGCAGGTCTGGCCTGGAGAGGCGTATCCCCTCGGTGCCACGTACGACGGCGCCGGCACGAACTTCGCGGTCTTCACGGAGGCCGCGGACCGAGTAGAGCTGTGTCTGCTGCACGACGACGGCTCGGAGACGGCGGTGGAACTGCGCGAGAGCGACGCCTTCGTCCGGCACGCGTACGTGCCCGGCATCATGCCGGGGCAGCGCTACGGGTTCCGGATGCACGGCCCGTACGACCCCGCGCGCGGGCTGCGCTGCAACTCGGCGAAGCTGCTGCTCGACCCGTACGCGAAGGCGATCAGCGGCTCGATCGGGTGGGGCGAGGAGGTGTACGGCTACCACTTCGACGCCCCCGAGCGGCGCAACGACCTGGACTCGGCGCCGCACACCATGACGTCGGTGGTGGTGAACCCCTACTTCGACTGGGGCGACGACCGCAGGCCGCGCACCGAGTACCACCACACGGTGATCTACGAGGCCCATGTGAAGGGCCTCACGATGCGCCACCCGGGGCTGCCGGAGGAGCTCCGCGGGACGTACGCGGCGCTGGCGCACCCGGCGGTCCTCGAACATCTGACGGAGCTCGGGGCGACGGCCCTGGAGCTGATGCCGGTGCACCAGTTCGTCAACGACAACCGGCTGGTCGACATGGGCCTGAACAACTACTGGGGCTACAACACGATCGGGTTCTTCGCCCCGCACAACGCGTACGCCTCCTGGGGCGACCGCGGCCAGCAGGTGCTGGAGTTCAAGTCGGCGGTGCGGGCGCTGCACGAGGCGGGCATCGAGGTCATCCTCGACGTGGTCTACAACCACACCGCCGAGGGCAACCACCTGGGGCCGACGCTGTCCTTCCGGGGCATCGACAACCGGTCCTACTACCGGCTGACGAACGACCGCCGGTACTACATGGACACCACGGGGACCGGGAACTCGCTGCTCATGCGGTCCCCGCACGTACTACAGATGATCATGGACTCGTTGCGGTACTGGGTCCTGGAGATGCATGTCGACGGGTTCCGCTTCGACCTCGCGGCGACCCTGGCCCGCCAGTTCCACGAGGTGGACCGGCTGTCGTCGTTCTTCGACCTGGTGCAGCAGGATCCGGTGGTGTCCCAGGTGAAGCTGATCGCGGAGCCGTGGGACGTGGGCGAGGGCGGCTACCAGGTGGGGAACTTCCCTCCCCTGTGGACCGAGTGGAACGGCAAGTACCGCGACACCGTGCGGGACGTGTGGCGGGGCGAGCCGCGCGCGGTCGGCGAGTTCGCCTCCCGGCTGACCGGCTCCTCGGACCTCTACCAGGACGACGGACGCCGGCCGCTGGCCTCCATCAACTTCGTGACCTGCCACGACGGGTTCACCCTGCACGACCTGGTGTCCTACGACCAGAAGCACAACCAGGCCAACGGGGAGGACAACAGGGACGGCGAGAGCCACAACCGGTCCTGGAACTGCGGCGTGGAGGGCGAGAGCGACGACCCCGAGGTGCTGGCGCTGCGCGCCCGCCAGATGCGGAACTTCGTCGCCACGCTGATGCTGTCCCAGGGCGTGCCGATGATCAGCCACGGGGATGAGTTCGGTCGCACCCAGAAGGGCAACAACAACGCCTACTGCCAGGACAGCGAGCTGGCCTGGGTGGAGTGGCCCGAGGAGGACAACGAGCTGCTGGAGTTCACGCGCGCGTTGGTGTGGCTGCGCAAGGAGCACCCCGTCTTCCGGCGGCGGCGCTTCTTCCACGGCCGGCCGGTGGAGGGGACCCACGACGAGCTGTCGGACATCGCCTGGTTCACGCCCGAGGGGACGGAGATGGCCCAGCGGGACTGGGATCGCGCGCAGGCGTCCGCGCTGTCGGTGTTCCTCAACGGCAACGCGATCTCCGAGCCGGGCTCGCGCGGCGAGCGGATCAGGGACGACTCGTTCCTGCTGATGTTCAACGCCTCCGCCAAGACCCTGGAGTTCGTGGTCCCGGTCGACCACGGGCGGCAGTGGCAGGTGGTCGTGGACACGGCGAACCCGGCAGCGGTGGCGCCGGGCGCGGACACGAAGGTGCAGGCCGGAGCCCGGCTCACGTTGGTGGACCGGAGCATGACCGTGCTGCAACGGCCCACCTAGCCGGGAGCGGGCACCGGGGCGGCGGAGGGAGGTATGACACGAAACGCGGCCGGGCGGGTACGTAGGTGGTCATGACCTCTGCGCGACATGACGGCCCCGAGCGACGTGACGCCCCTGTCCCCGTGACGCCCACGGCGACCTACCGGCTGCAGCTGCAGCCGGCGTTCCCGTTCCGGGCCGCGGCGGCGGCCGTGCCGTACCTGGACTCGCTCGGCGTCTCGCATCTGCACCTGTCCCCGGTCCTGGAGGCCGTCCCCGGCTCCCTGCACGGGTATGACGTCGTGGACCCCACGCGCGTACGCGGGGAGCTGGGCGGGGAGGAGGGTCTTCGGGCGCTGGCGCGCACCGCGCGGGAGCACGGGCTCGGGCTGGTCGTGGACATCGTGCCCAACCACATGGCGATGGCCCCGCGCCACAACCGCGCCCTGTGGGACGTGCTGAAGGAGGGCCCGGAGTCGCCGTACGCGCGCTGGTTCGACATCGACTGGGCGGCGCAGGGCGGACGACTGCTGCTCCCGGTGCTCGGCGGACCCGTCGGGTCGGAGCTGGCGCACCTGCGGGTGGACGGCGACGTTCTGCGCTACCACGACCACGCCTTTCCGCTGCGCGAAGGCACCGAGGGGCTGCCGCTGCCGCAGCTGCTGGACGCCCAGTGGTACCGGCCGGTGTGGTGGCGGCTGGCCCGCACCGAGCTGAACTACCGGCGCTTCTTCAGCATCTCGGAGCTCATCGGGGTGCGGGTGGAGGACCCGGAGGTGTTCGAGGCCACCCACGGCACGATCCTGCGGCTGCTGCACGAGGGCGTGGTCGACGGGCTGCGCGTCGACCACCCCGACGGCCTCGCCGACCCCGACGGCTACCTGGAGCGGCTGCACGAGGCGAGCGGCGGCCGCTGGACGGTCGTCGAGAAGATCCTGGCGGACCGGGAGCGGCTGCCGGACTCCTGGCCGGTCGCCGGCACCACCGGCTACGACGCCCTGCGCCGCGTCGACGGCCTCTTCACGGACCCCTCGGGGGCCGGGGAGCTCCGGGCCCGCTACCGGCGCTTCGCGGCCCCGCAGACGGACCGGGGCGGCGACTGGGCGGCGACCGTGCGGCGGGCGGCCTACGGGGTGCTCGGCCACGAGCTGGCGGCCGAGACGGACCGGCTGACCCGGGTCGCGTCCCGGGTGTGCGCCGCGTCGGCCGATCCCGCGCTGCGCGACCGGGCGCCCTGGGCGCTGCGCACGGCCCTGGAGGAGCTGCTCGTCCGGCTGGAGGTCTACCGGCCGTACACCTCGGGCGACCCGGCGGCCGTCGTCACCGAGGCGGCGGCCCTGGAGGCGCGGCAGGCGTTCGTCGTGCCCGAGGAGGCGGGCGCGGTCGACGTGGTGCGGGGCCTGGTGCTCGGCGGGGAGGGCGCGGCGGGGGCGGAGTTCCGCGCGCGGTTCGCGCAGACGGCGTCCGCGCTGCGGGCCAAGTCCGTGGAGGACACGGCGTTCTACCGGTACGTGCCGCTGCTGGCGGCGAACGAGGTGGGCGGCGACCCGGGCGCCCCGGGCGGGTCCCCGGCCGACTTCCACGCGTACTGCGCGCGCGTGCAGCGCGACTGGCCGGCCGGCGGGACGGTCCTGTCGACGCACGACACCAAGCGCAGCGCCGATGTGCGCGCCGCGCTCGCCGTGCTCACCGAGTGCCCGCAGCGCTGGTCGGACGTCCTGGAGGAGGTCACGCGCGCGAAGAACGAGTACGAGTACGAGGACGAGGGCCAGGGCGAGGGCCAAGGCGAGCAGGAGGTGCCGGACGGTCAGCTGGCGTGGGCGGCCTGGCAGACGGTCTTCGGCCTCGGCCCGGCGGACCCGGAGCGCGTCCAGGAGGCGCTGCTCAAGCACGTGCGCGAGGCGGGGCTGTACACGAGCTGGACGGAGCAGGAGCCGCCGTACGAGGAGGCGGTGGCAGCGTTCGTGGCGGCCGGGCCGTGCGGGCCGCCGGGAGAGCGGATCGCCGCCCTGCGCGACGAGCTGGAGCCGTACATCCGGGCGAACGTGCTGGGCGCGGCGCTGGCGCAGCTGACGATGCCGGGGGTGCCGGACCTCTACCAGGGCACGGAGAGCGAGTACCGGGTGCTGGTGGACCCCGACAACCGGCGCCCGGTGCGGTTCCCGCCGGAGCGCCCCGGCGCCAAGGACACGGTGACCGCGGCCGCGCTGCGACTGCGCCGGCGGCTGCCGGAGGTGTTCGGGGACGCGGCGACGTACCAGCCGCTGCCCGCCGGGGGAGAGGCCGCGGAGCACTGTCTGGCGTTCGCCCGTTCGGGCCGGGTCGTGACGGCTGTGACGCGGCTGTCGCTGCGGCTGGCGGAGGCGGGCGGCTGGCGCGGGACCCGGCTCGCGCTGCCGCCGGGGCGGTGGACCGACGTGCTGGCTCCGGAGCGGGAGTTCACGGGGCACGCGCGCGTGGCGGAACTCTTCGCGCGCCTGCCGGTGGCGCTGCTGGAGCGGACCGAGGGCGCCGACTGCTGAACTCCGTTGCTGTCCGCAGGACTTGAAGAACCGAGGGGTGAACGGCCCTACCCCACCGCCGGCGCGCGCATCCGAGCGCCCCCGGGAGCCTCCCCCAAGGCCTCCTTGACAGTTCACAGAGACCGTGGGGTACTGCGGATGCGAAGGCCGGGCGGACGAATACGGGGGTGAGTCTCCTGCCGGAGCTGCGCTACCCGACGGTTACCGAATTGACCTCCTTTGCCCGGGCGTTGGCCACGCATCAACCGGGCGTGTGCGCGCTGCGGCAGGTAGGGGTCTCCCGTGCGGGCCGGCCCCTGCACCTGCTCTCCGTGGGACACGCCCCGCGGGCCGTGCTCGTCGTCGCGGGAGCCCACGCGAACGAGCCGACCGGTGGCTCCACACTGCTGGCCCTCGCCGAACGGGTGCTGTACGAGCGGGAGTTGCGCGACGGCACATCCTGGCACTTCCTGCTGTGCGCGGACCCCGACGGGGCGAGTCTGCACGTGACCCCGGCGCCGCGCAGCCTGCTGGAGTACCACCTCGGCTTCTTCCGGCCCGCCGGTCCGGAGCAGCCCGAGTGGTCCCCCGCCGTGCTGCCGCCGGACCGGCTGCCGCCCGAGACGCGCGCGCTGACCCGGGTCATCGACGAGCTGCGGCCCTACCTCCAGGTGACCCTGCACGGCACCGACCTCGGCGGCAGCTGGGTGCAGTTGACGAAGGACATCCCGGGTCTCGCCGAGCCGTTCGCCAAGTCCGCGGCCCAGTTGCACATCCCGGTGGAGACGGGCGCCTCCGACGCGGCGGGCTGGCCGGCCTCCGGGCCCGGCGTGCACGTGATGCCGGCCGCCGGAGCGGACGCGGCCTACCCGAGCATGCCGGACGACGCGCGGCACAGCACCTGGTACCACGCCCATCGCTACGGCGGTCTGACGGCCGTCGTGGAGGTGCCGATGTGGGCGAGCGACATGGTGGACGACCCCGCCCCGCATCCCGCGCCGGCCGCGGCGATCCAGCGGCTGGCGCGGCGGCTGTTGCGGGACACCACGGAGGTGGAGCGGGTGCTCGTCGAGGCGCTGCCGCGGCTGGAGGGCGTCGACGGTCCTCTGCTGCGGGCGGCCAGATGGGCGCTGGAGCTGGTGCCGGGGCTGGCCTCGGACTGGACCCACACTCCCCCGGCCGGCACCACGATGGCGTACGTCGGCAGTGTGGACGCCTTCGCGCGCCGGCTGCCGCTGCGGGCGGCCGCGATGCTGTGGCGGGTCCTCCAGGAGAGCGACGACCACGCGGCCCCGCGCCTGGAGCAGCTCGTGGAGACCTGGAGCGACGCCTTCGCCGACCGTTTCCGGGCCCGCTGGGTGCCCCTGGAGCACCAGGTCGAGCACCAGTCCCGCACGGTCGTGGCGGCGGCCCTGCACGCCCGCGAACGGGCGGCGTGACGCCGGACGGCGACCACCGGGACGGCGGCTGCGGGGCCCCGCGCGGGGCCCCCGGCCCCGGGGGCCGGCCGGACACCGGCCCCCGGGCCGAGG